>DATLUU010000075.1:0-17708 GCA_035577885.1 Verrucomicrobiia bacterium | reverse complement strand
CGGCGCCGCGTGCGCCTCGGGCGTGTGGACCGACCACTGGCTCTACTGGGTCGCCCCGATGGCGGGCGGCGCGGCGGCGGCCCGCATCTACAAGAGCCTGATGTCGCCGAGATGATGTAGTAGGCCAGAAAGCCACGGCGCGGGAGCGGATCGCCCCCGCGCCGCGCCTGTTTCAGGGACTACTTCTTCGCCACCACGGCCGCGGTCGCGCCCGAGCTACCGGGCCGGCACGCGGTCGTGCACTTGGACGGATCCGAGCACGCCGCTCCCTTCTCAGCTGCGGGAGCGGAGGCGGCCGTCGCGGTCGCCGCCGACTTCGAGCCCGACGCGCACGAGCCGAACGGACAGTGCGCCGGATCCGGGCACTGGGCTGTCGCCGCCGGCTGCGCCGTGGCCGACTTCGTGGCATGGCGCTTCGCGAGCGCCGTCGAGCCCGTCGCCAGCGCCAATGCGGCGGCGAGCGTCATCAACAAGAGGATGCGCTTCATGGCTGTCTCCGTGGGTGGATCGACTGCATCCGGCCGCGAGGGAACGTCCCCCGCGGCGTGAACGCGCGAGAGATCAGCCCAGGGGCGGACCGCGGACCGGCGGTCGCCTGGCCCAGTGCCGCGTCGGCGGCCGGGCATCCGCCTGCTCGACCGCGTGCCCGAGCGCACGGGGCGCCTCGAGGACCGGCGCGACCACGTCATCCAGCACCACCGCCACCACCGGCGGATGGAGTTCCGGCGAGAGCGGCCGGAGCCCCACGCCACCCATGGGCGCGCCGATGCAACGCGTGGGGCTGGAGCGCTGGAGCGGACAATGTGCACACGTGGCCGCGCGCGCGGGGCAGGCCATGGAACCGCCACCGCATGCGGTCCGTACCGGGGCCGCCGAGGAAACCGGCCACGCGCCGCCGGGCAGGCAGTCGCGGAGCGTCACCGCGGGGGCGAGCGGGCACCACTGGACGAGCGGCAGCGCGGTCACGAACGCGAGCGGGACCACGGCGGAGGCGAAGCGGCGACCCAGCGTCGAGCCGATGCGCATGAGAAACATCATCGGCGCCTCGGCCGCGACAGGTGTCAGCGCCGGGTCATGCGCGGCCGCGGCACTGCCCGGCGCGGGACGCCGGCCGTGCGGCTACCGCACCCGGCGCTCGCTCGTCACGTGCGAGTGCTTCTCCTGCACGAACGTCTCCGCCTCGGAGACGTCGATCGAGCTGCCGAGGAACAGCGGCGTGCGCTGGTGGAGCGCCGATGGGGCCATCTCCATGATGCGCTGGCAGCCGTTGCTCGCGGCGCCGCCGGCCTGCTCGGCGATGAACGCGAGCGGAGCCGCTTCGTAGAGCAGCCGCAGCTTGCCATTCGGGTTCTTCTTGTCGCCGGGGTAGATGTAGATGCCACCGTAGAGCAGGTTGCGGTGGAAGTCGGCGACCAGCGAGCCCACGTAGCGGGCGCTATAGGGCCGCCCGGTGGCCTTGTCATCGCACTTGAGCCAGTCGACGTAGCGCTTCACGCCTTCGGACCAGCTCGCGTAGTTGCCCTCGTTGACGCTGTAGATATGGCCGCGCTTCGGCGTCTGGATGTTCGGGTGCGAGAGCAGGAACTCGCCGATGCTGGGCTCGTACGTGAACCCGTGCACGCCGTCGCCGGTGGTGTAGACGAGCATCGTGGACGAGCCGTAGAGCACGTAGCCGGCGCAGAGCTGCCGGCGGCCGGACTGGAGAACGTCCTCGTGGGTCCCCCGTCCCGTGCGGGTCAGCCGTGGCAGGATCGAAAAGATCGTGCCGATGTTGACGTTGGCGTCGATGTTGGACGAGCCGTCGAGCGGGTCGAAGTTGACCACGTAGCGGCCGATCGGCGCGCCGTCACGCACCTGGACGATGTCCTCGTCCTCCTCCGATGCGATCACGGCCAGCTGCCCGGTGGAGCCGAGCACCTTCATGATCGTCTCGTGCGCGAACTTGTCCAGCTTCTGCACGCGCTCGCCCTGCACGTTCGTGTCGCCGGTTTCGCCGAGCACGTCCACGAGCCCGGCGCGGATGACGGCCTTGTTGATCATCTTGGCGGCGAGCGCGATGTCGAGGAGCAGGCTCGTGAACTGGCCGCTCGCCTCAGGGTGCAGGCGCTCCTGCTGCAGGACGAACTGCGCCAGCGTGACGCCGCGGTCGCTCATGGCGGTCTCCGAGATCAATCCGACAACCCGCTCACGTCCTCGGGACCCTTGGCGGCCCCGAGCGCCTCGTCGAACACCGGGTAGGAGCCGGGCACGAACGGCGCGTGCTTCTCGGCGAGGGCCCGCGTGCCCTGCACCGCGAGCTGCGTGAGCAGGAACGTGAAGCGCTCCTCGAGCTTCTCGCCCAGGGCGCGCCGCGTCTCCGCGGGCAGCGACCACAGCTCCAGCTTCCGCCCGCCGAGCGCCTTCTTCCGCACCTTGTAGAAGAACTGCTCGTCGGTGTCGGTGGGCTTCCGATCGCCCGCCTCGCTCACGCGCAGCTCGTCGTAGATCGCGCGCTTCAGCTCGGCGGGGAACTGCGGGAAGTCGAAGATCATGTTCTGGAACTCGGTCGCGAGGTGGATCTCGCAGGCGCCGCGCTTCGCGAACTCGCCGAACAGCTCCGTCGGCAGCGTCGAGGCGCCGTGCTGGACGGCGCCGGCGAAGCCATACGCCTCGCGCGAGAGCTTGGAGAGCGACTGCAGCGTGTCGAGATCCAGCTTCACCTTGGCGATGGTGCCGTCGGGAAGCGGCACGCCGCCGTGGCTGGTGCCGGTCTGGATCGAGATCTTGCTCATGCCGGGCTTGCCGGGCGCGAGCTTCGACAGCTCCTTCCCATAGCCCTCGACGAACGCGGACAGCTCCTCGGCGGTGGAGTTCTTGCCGCCCACCTCGCCGATCTCACCGCCCACCGACACGGTGACGCCCGCGGGCTCGTGCTTGCGGATGTAGGCGGTGATCTCGGCGCAGATGCGGCTATTGAGGGCCTGCTGCTCCGCGTGGGTGGGCTTGGACAGGTCGACGAGCGTCGAGGTGTCGACATCGATGTTGTAGAAGCCCGCCTTCAGCGCCTCGCCCGTCAGCTCCAGCACCGCCTGCACCTCGGCGGCGGGGCCGGTCGCGTACTTCTTGGCGTTCACCTGGAAGTGGTCGCCCTGGATGAACAGCGGCCCGGTCCAGCCTTCGCGCAGCGCCGCGGCCATGACCACGAACGTGTACTCGGCGGGCCGCTGGCCGGTGTAGGAGATCTCGGAGCGCGCGATCTCGCAGATCACGGCGCCGGCATCGAGCTTCTTCCGCGCCCGGAACAGCGCGCGCGCGGTGTCGTACGCCATGCCGCGGATGTTGATCGCCGGCACGGTGAACGTGGCTGGCACCTCGCCGCGGCCGCGCGCCAGGTAGAGGTGGTGGATCGAGGCGGGGTAGAGGCCGACCGAGCGGCACTGGTCGATGACGCCCTGCCGGGCGGCTTCGCGCACCCCGGGAGGACCGAAGACCCCGGCCCACACCAGGCGATCCAGCGCGTCGCCGTTGCCCATCGCGAGCACCGCGACGGCCTGTTTCACTTCGTCGAGCGTCTTCAATCCGGTCGACATTGGGGAGGATCCTTCCTCGCCCGCGCGCAGGTCCGGCCCGGTGCCGGCGGCCCGGAGCACGCGGAGGGGAGTGGGGGGAGGGTACGGAGAAGGACTTTCAACGAGTATAGCCCGCGCCCGCGAGCCGGGTAAACGCCCTTTCGCGCGCCCTTTCGCGCGCAGGGGCCGAGTGCGAAGCCCGCGGCCTCTGCGATCGGGCGGCCCCTACGAGCAGCCCGACCTCCGCCTCCGTCAGCTCGCGGCCACGCCCAGCGACACGATGCCGTCGCGCGCCTCGCGCACCTCGGCGAAGCGCTGCGGGTCGAGCGTGGCGATCGCGGGCGCGCGCTTGAACGCGAGGATCTCGGCCAGGTCCTCGGTGCACGCGGTGGCCATGCCCATGCCGTGGCCGGTGAAGCCGGCGCAGATCGCCAGGTGGTGCGCGGCGTCGAGCCAGCCCACGAGCGGGCGGCCATCGCGCGCGTACCCCATCGTGCCCGCCCAGCGATGCTCGATCTTCACCCCGCTCACACCCAGGTCGGCGAGACCCTGTTCGATCGCCTGCTGGATCCCCGGCGTGGTGTGGGTCTCGTATCCGGTCTCGGCGTCGAACGCGGTGTTGCGCCAGCCGCCGATGACGAGCCGGCCGTCCGTGAGCTGCCGCCAATACTGGTACCCGTAGTTGCAGTAGTGGGGCCGTGGGTCGAGCTTCAGCTCGACGGGCGCCGTGGACAGCATCTGGCCGCGCCGCGGCATGATCAGGGGCTTCAGGGCCGGCACCAGGAACGGCGCATAGGCGTTCGTCGTCAGCACCAGCGTGCGCACGCGCACGCGGTGGTCATTGGCGACCACCTCCCACGAGCCGTCGTGCCAGCGCGCGCCGGTCACGCGCGAGCCTTCGTGCACGCGGGCGCCGCGCTTCACCGCCTCGGCGGCGAGCCCGTGGATGAAGCGCACGGGGTGGACGACGCCGTCCTCGGGCACCTCGAAGCCGGCGTGGAACCGGCCGCGCGCCGGCGCCGGCAGCACGTCCGCGAGCGCCACCTCGCGCATGGGGAAGCCGTCGTGGCGCAGCTCGGGCAGCGAGCCGCGCAGGTCCTCGGTCTCCTCCTCCGAGCGCGTGAGCCGGATGCTCCCGGTGATGCGATGGTCGCACTCGATGCGCAGCACCTGGGTGAGGTGCGCGATCCGCTGCTGCGTGCGCCGGCCGAGCTGGAGGTAGGCGCGCGCGCCCTCGCGTCCCCAGATGGCGATGCGCTCGGCGTAGGGCTCGGCGGGGATCGCGAGCAGGAATCCCGCGTTCCGCCCGCTCGCCTCGCACGCCAGGCGCCCGGCCTCGAGCAGCACCACGGTCGCGCCCTGCTCGACCAGCGTCCAGGCGAGGGTCACGCCCGCGATGCCGCCGCCGACGATGGCGACGTCCGCCTCGAGGTCAGCAGCCAGCGGCGGGTGCGAAGGTCCGGCCTGCGTCCACCAGTACGAGGGCACTTCGGGGAGAGTATCCGCCATGCCCGCATTGTGCGGTCGCGCGCGCGGCCGGGCAAGCGTGACGGCGACGATGGACCACGCTCGCGAAAACGTGTCGTGACTTTGACACCCCTCGCGCCAGCGGCTTCAATCTCCACTCGAGAACGACCGCGGTCCGTGGCCCGCTCTCCCAAGGGAGTGAACTTGGAGCCCAGCCCCTCGCTGATCTGCCGCCTGTGCGTGAATGGCGACGAGCGCTCGTGCGGCGTCACGCCGCACACCACGCTGCTCGAGGCGCTGCGGTACGGGCTCGAGCTGACGGGCTCGAAGCAGGGCTGCGACAAGGGCGACTGCGGCGCCTGCACCGTGCTCGTGGACGGCGAGCCCGTGCTCGCCTGCATCACCCTGGCGCTCGCGGCCGAAGGCCGTGACGTGCGCACGGTGGAGGGGCTCGCGGAGGGGGCGACGCCGCACCCGCTCCAGGACGCGCTCGACCGCACCGGGGGCGCCCAGTGCGGCTTCTGCACGCCGGGCATCCTGATGAGCGCGGCGGCGCTGCTCGAGCACGACCCCCAGCCATCGCGAGATGCGATCGCGCTCGCGCTCTCGGGCAACCTCTGCCGCTGCACCGGCTACACGAAGATCTTCGAGGCCGTGGAACTGGCCGCGCGCGAGCTGCGCGAGCGGCGCGCGGGGGCGTTGCGGTGAGCGAGCGCGTGAAGCCCGGCATGGCGATCCCCGAGGGTCGCCAGATGCCGAAGGAAGAACGCCTGACGCCCCCGGCGTGGGAAGGCGGACGCAGGGTCCCGCCCAACGGCGACGCGTTCCACGTCGTGGGCAAGCGCAGCCGCAAGCTCGAGGGCTTGGCGAAGGTGACGGGAAGGGCGATCTACGCCGACGACCTGTCGCTGCCGCGCATGCTGCACGCGAAGCTCCTGCGCTCGATCCACGCCCACGCGCGCATCGTTTCCATCGACGCCAGCGCAGCGCTGGCGATGCCGGGCGTGCACGCGGTCATCACCGGGAAAGACCTGCCCGAGTACTACGGCATCATCCCGTGGACACAGGACGAGCAGGCGCTGTGCGAGACCAAGGCGCGCTACGTGGGTGATGCCATCGCCGCCGTGGCCGCGGACTCGGAGCTGCTCGCCGAGGAGGCGCTGCGGCAGATCCGCGTCGAGTACGAGGTGCTGCCCGCGATCACCTCGGTGGACGAGGGCCTCGCGCACCCCGAGATCCAGGTCAACGAGAAGGCGGGCGAGGGCAACATCTCCAAGCACGTCCGCCTCGAGTTCGGACCCGTGGAGGACCTGCTCGCGAAGAGCGACGCCGTGGTCGAGGCCGAGTACTGGTACGAGGGCAGCACGCACGGCGAGATCGAGCCCCACTGCTGCGTCGCCGAGTACGACGCCACGGGCTTCCTCACCGTGTGGAGCAGCACCCAGGTGGCGCACTACCTGCACCGCGACCTGGCGAAGGTGCTCGGGCTCCCGACGCAGCGCATCCGCGTCATCCAGCCCGTCGTGGGCGGCGCGTTCGGGGGCAAGAGCGAGCCGTTCTCGCTCGAGTTCTGCGCCGCCAAGCTGTCCATGGTCACCGGCCGGCCGGTCAAGATCCTGTACACGCGCGAGGAGGTGTTCTACGCCCATCGCGGCCGGCATCCGATGCGCATGCGCTACCGCACCGGGGTGATGAAGGACGGCACGCTCACCGGCACCGACGCCCGGATCCTCATCGACGGCGGCGCCTATTCGAGCTTCGGCCTCGTCACCACGTACTACTCGGGCCAGCTCCTCACCGCGCCGTACGCGATGCCCGCCTACCGCTTCGACTCCACGCGCGTGTTCACGAACAAGCCCTGCTGCGGCCCCAAGCGCGGCCACGGCTCGGTGCAGCCGCGCTTCGCGTTCGAGTGCCAGCTGGACAAGCTCGCGGAGAAGATCGGCATGGACCCGATCGGGCTCCGGCGGAAGAACCACATCGGCGAGGGCACGCGCACTGTGAACGGCATGCGCGTCACTTCGAACGGATTCCTGCAGTGCCTGGACGCGGTGGAGCAGGCGTCCGACTGGAAGCGCCGCTGGCGCCAGCTGCCCTACGGCCGCGGACTCGGCGTCGCCGGCAGCATGTACATCTCGGGTACGAACTACTGCATCTACCCGAACGAGATGCCGCAGTCGGCGGTGCAGCTGAAGCTCGACCGCAGCGGCCGCGCGACGTTGTTCTGCGGCATCAGCGACATCGGCCAGGGCGCGGAATCCGTGCTGGCGATGATCGTGTGCGAGGAGCTGGGGCTGGGCCTGCGCGACGTCCGCGTCGTCGCCGCCGACACCGATCTCACGCCCGTGGACCTGGGCTCCTACTCGAGCCGCGAGACGTTCATGTGCGGCAACGCGGCGCTCGATGCGGCGCGGAAGCTCCGCGACCTGATCGCGGAGACCTTGTGCGAGCGCTGGGGCGTGCCGAAAGGCGACATCGTGCTCGCCCAGGGCATGGCGGTCGCCGCGAGCGACCCGAAGCAGCGCGCGATGACGGTGAAGGAGGCGTTCCAGGCCGCCGAGGCGCGCCACGGCACGCTGGGCTCGGTGGGCTGGTACCAGAGCCCGAAGCTCGGCGGCGACTACCGGGGCGGCACGATCGGCGCCTCGCCGGCCTACTCGTTCACCGCGCACGTCGCCGAGGTCGAGTGCGACCCGGAGATGGGCTGGGTGACGGTGAAGAAGATCTGGGTGGCGCACGACTGCGGCCGCGCGCTGTCGCCGGTGGCGGTGGAAGGGCAGATGGAGGGGAGCGCCTACATGGGGTTCGGCGAGGCGCTGATGGAGACGCACACGTTCAAGCCCGCCGCGGTGGGCCACGGCGCCGGCATCCACCACGGCCCGAGTCTCCTCGACTACCGCATGCCCACGTCCATGGACACGCCCGAGTTGGAGTCGCTCATCGTCGAGTCGGTGGACCCGGAAGGGCCGTATGGCGCCAAGGAGGCGGGCGAGGGCCCGCTCCACCCGAGCATCCCGGCGATCGCCAATGCCATCCACGACGCGCTCGGCATCCGCTGCGACCGACTGCCGTTCTCGCCGCCCGCGGTGCTCGCGCTGCTCCAGTCGGGCGACGCGCGCGCGGAGTGGGAGCGGGCGCGCAAGGTGAACGCGTCGTGTTGACGCTCCCCGTCTTCGAGTACGTGCGCCCCGCGAGCGTGGACGAGGTGCTGCGCGAGCTCGCCGAGCACCCGGGCGAGTGCCTGCTGGTCGCGGGCGGCACCGACGCGGTGCCGAACTTGAAGCACCGGCTCCACGAGCCGCGCCGGGTGGTGTCGCTGGCCGGGGTCGCCGAGCTCGAGGCCGTGCGCGAGGACGCGAACGGCCTCCACCTGGGTGCGCTGGTGACGCTCACGGCGCTCACCCGGCTGCCGCAGCTGCTGCGCGACTTCCCCGCCACCGCGCGCGCGGCGTCGCTCGTGGCCTCGCCGCAAATCCGCAACATGGGCACGTTGGGTGGCAACCTCTGCCTGGACACGCGCTGCACGTACTACAACCAGACCTACTTCTGGCGCGAGGCGCTGGGCTTCTGCCTCAAGAAGGACGGCGTGCGCTGCCATGTGGTGCCCCAGGGCAAGCGCTGCGTCGCTGCGCACTCCTCGGACGTGGCGCCCACGTTGATCGCCTACAATGCGGAAGTGGAGATCGCGGGGCCGAACGGCCGCCGCCGCGTCCCCTGCGACGAGTTCTTCGTCGGCGATGGCATCCACAACAACATCTTGAAGCCAGACGAGCTGGTGACGCGCATCACGCTGCCGGCCGCCGCGCGCGGCCAGCGCGGGGCGTATCGCAAGCTCCGGCCGCGGGCGGCGATCGACTTCCCGATGCTCTCCGTGGCGGTGGCCGCGCGCGGCAGTGCCGCGAAGATCGAGTCCGTGCGCGTGGTGGTGAGCGCGCTCGGCGCCAAGCCGCGTCTCCTGGGTTCGCTCGATCCGCTGGTCGCGAACCAGCCCGCTTCCGAACCGACGTTCGCCGCGGTGGCCGCCGCGGCACACAAGCAGTGCCGGCCGCTCATCAACGTGGCTTATGACGACGACTGGCGCCATGCCATGGTGCCGGTGCTGGTGACGCGCGCGCTCCGCGACGCGTTCGCCGAGGGGGTCCAATGAAGCGCAGAGTTCCAAGGGAACACGGGTCGAACGTCCCGCCACCCGAGCCGCCGTTCGACGTCTGGGGCACGATCGCCCAATGGCGCGCCCAGGGCCGGCGGTTCGTACTGCTCACCGTGGTGGAATCGCGCGGGTTCACGCCGCAGAAGCCTGGCCGGCACATGCTGGTCGCCGACGGCGGCGAGACCGCGGGCACGATCGGCGGCGGCGCCATCGAACACGAGTGCATGCTCGAGGCGAAGACGCTCATGAAGGCCGGCGGCACCACGCGCATGGTGAAGAAGCAGCTCACGACCGAGCTCGGCATGTGCTGCGGCGGCGAGATGGTGGTGCACGCGGAGGTGCTCGAAGCGCTGCCGCGGCTGTTCGTGTTCGGCGCCGGCCACGTGGCGCGACCGCTCGCCGCGCTCGCCGCGGCGACCGGTTTTGGCGTCACCGTGGTGGACGCTCGCGCCGAGTGGCTGACCTCGGAGCGCTTCCCGACCGCCGCGCGCGAGCTGCGCGACCCCGAGGCCGCGGTGCGCGAGCTGAAGCTCGACGCCAGCGATTCGGTGGTGGTGACCACGCACGATCACGCGCTCGACCAGCGCGTGGTCCAGGAGCTCTTGAAGCACGAGCTGCGCTTCACCGGCGTCATCGGCAGCTTCGCCAAGCAGCGGAAGTTCGCGCTGCGGTTGAAGGCCCGCGGCTTCGAGGACGACGCGATCGCGCGCATGCGCACGCCGGTGGGCCTCGCGATCGGCGCCCAGACGCCGGAGGAGATCGCGGTGAGCATCGTCGCCGAGCTGGTCGCGGTGCGCCGCGGCGCCGCGCCCGAGCGCGGCTGGGTGCCGCCGGGGCGCGTGCGTGCCCGCGAGGCGGACGCCGTGCCGCAACCGGGCTCGAGCGACAGCGAGAGCGTCTCCAAATGATCGCGGGCGTGCTGCTGGCCGCCGGCGCGTCCACCCGGATGGGAGGTCCCAAGGCACTCGTCCGCCTTCGCGGGCAGTCGTTCCTGGTGCGCGGCGTGCGCGCGCTGTGGTCGGTGTGCGACACCGTGATCGTCGTGCTCGGCGCCGACGGCAAGCGCGTGTGCCGCGAGGTGAACGAGGAGTTCGCGGAGCTGGTCGCCAAGGGTCTTGCGGCGCCGGACCTGCGCGGCGGGCCGAAGCACCGGAGCGGCGAGTTGGAGCTGCGCTTCGCGTTCAACAAGGCGTGGGCCGAGGGCATGCTGTCCTCGGCGCGCGTCGGGCTCGCGCAGGCGCTCAAGCAGAAGCCGAGCGGCGTGCTGCTCATGCCCGTGGACCAGCCGGACGTGCAGCCGGCCACGGTGCAGGCGCTGGGCGCGATGCTCGAGCAGGCGCTCAGCTCGTTCGGCGGCAAGTCGTCGAACGGGTTCGCCTACGGCCTGGTACCGCGCCATCGCGGCCATCGCGGCCACCCGGTGGCGATGTCGTCCGCGCTCGCCGACGCGGTGCGTCGCGACCGCGGCGCGCGCGATCTCTCCGATGGCATCCGGCGGAACGCGCGGCTCGTCGGCTATCTCGACGTCGCGGACAAGGGTGTGATGACGAACCAGAACACGCCGGTGGCGAAGAACCGGGCTCGACGGTAGCCGGGCGCGCCGCAGCGCGCCCTGCAAAGTCGCTAGGCGGACTTCTCCTCGGCGCCGCCGCCCGGGGTGCCGAACTCCTCGAGCAGCTTGACCTGGAGCGGCGCGCACTCGCTGTTGATGCAGCGCCCGCTCTTCAGGTCGAAGTCGTAGTGGTGCGCACCGCACTGCAGGATGCCGCCGGGCAGGATCTCGCCGGTCTGCAGCAGGTCGTTGCCGGCGTGCGGGCAGTAGCGCGACACCTTGTAGAGACGGCCCTCGGAATGGATGGTGATCCACTCGTCGGTCTTCTCCGCCGTCTCGAACTCCTCGACGGCCTGGAGCGACTCGCGGTCCGCGAACTTGAGCAGCCCGAGCAGGTGGTCGTTGTAGAGGTCGGGGTCGCGGCTCGCCTGCAGCCGCAGCGACAGCAGGAAGTCCTCCCACGGCGTGCTGCCGTCGATCAGCATCGGCAGCCAGCGCGACGCGAACTTGAACTTGTAGCCGCAGCCGTTGATGCCCTGGGTCACCTGCTCCTGGCCGGCGCGGAAGTCCACCGTCCATTCGCCGCCGCCGGGGCCGGTGATGTGGAAGCCCACGGGCATGTTGATCTTGCGGTTGAAGTACGGGCTCAACGTGAGCATGTGCTCGAAGTGCGCCCGGAACGGCTCCCACAACGATGACGTGGGCTCCGGGTGGCGGGCGATGACCGCGTCCACGTGCTCGCGCCGGCGCTTCGCGTACTCGGCGACGTACTTGTCGCGATCCTTGAACGAGAACTTCTTCCACTGCGGGTCCGCGAGCTTCACGCGCAGGTCCAGGTCCCAGGCATCGCCGGGCAGGAGCACGATGTTGTTCGGCGCGCCCTTGTCCGCCATCCAGTCCACGACCTGCTGCTGGTCGGGGAAGATGCCCGCCTCCATCTCGGCGTTGTAGGGGTAGAGCTCGGGATCGAGGAACGCGGGCGGGCCCGCGAACGGCGCGGCCATGACCGGGTTCACCACCTTCATCGCCCGCCGGCAGTAGGCGAACTTGGCCATGCGCTTCTGGCGCGACAGCTCGCGCGCGCGCTCGGCCGGGTAGTCGTAGCACATGGGGTACCAGGAGGCGCCCGCGCCCTGGTAGAGGAACAGGTCGATCTGGCGGCCGGCTCGCTGCTGGATCTCCTTGAACTGGATGGGGAAGAGCCGCGCGTCGTTCATGTTGAGGATGGTCTGGCCCTCGCCGCTCAGGATCATCGCCGAGTCGTGGTTCTGCGGCGGCTCCGACACGAAGTAGATCGTGAGCCCGTCGGCGACCTCGTACGTCTCCCACTGCGGCAGCTCGATGATCCGGCGCGGGCCGCCCTTCAAGATCTTCTGTTTCAGGACCGGCGACGGATAGCGCGGGATGATGACCGGAACGTGGCCCGGAACCTTGGACAGGAACCAGGGATCGACGTGGTCCAGGTGCTCGTGCGAGATCGCGATCGCCGTGGGCGAGAAGATCTCGGGCGTGATCAGGTGCGAGTTGTCGGGGTACTGGAACCACGACGCCTGGAACGTGCCTTCGAGCGAGAACCACGGGTCCATCAGCAGCGTCGCCCGCGGCGTCTCGAGCTTGAGCCCGGCATGCCCGAGTGCGGTCACCTTCATGGGGAGGCTCTCCTGAACGGGTACCCCGCACGCCGCGCTCGCGAGCTCGAGAGGGCGGCCGGGGGGCCGCCGGCTGCGAGTGGGGTGGGGCGCGGGGGTTATCGGCGTCCGGGGCCGCGGGCGTTAGCCCTGCGTCAACCCGGCGTCGCACACAGGGCGGCCTCCGGGGGCCGTGGCCCGGAGCTAGACGCTGACCTCGACGCTCACCAAGGGCCGCAGGATCCCGGCCATGCGCCGGATGCTGGCCTCGATCGACTCCTCGCTCATGCCGCCGAAGCCGAGCACGAGACCGCCGCGGCCTCCGGGCCGGAGCCGGAACTCGGAGACCGGCAGGCAGGCGAAGCCCTCGGGCTGGAGCGCCGCCACGGCTTCCGTATCCGAGAGCCCGGGGGGCAGCCAGGCGACGCGGTTCAAGCCGCCCTCCAACTCCGCGATCTCGAGCAGGTCGGAGGCGTGGTCGCGGACCGCGCGCATCAGCGCGCTGAGCCGCGAGGCGTACACGGTGCGCATGCGCCGCAGGTGGCGGGCGAAGTGGCCCTCGGTCATGAAGTCCGCCATCACCGCCTGCAGGATCCCCGGCGATTGCCGGTCCATCAGCTCGCGTGCGCGCACCATGGTCGCCACGAGGTCGGGAGGCGCCACGAGGTAGCCCAGGCGGAGTGCCGAGAACATCACCTTGCTGAAGGTGCCTGCGTAGAGCACGCGCCCGTGCGGGTCGATCCCCTGGAGTGCCGCGAGCGGACGGCCGCGGTAGCGGCACTCGCTGGCGTTGTCGTCCTCGAGGATCCAGCCGCCATGCGTCTCCGCCCAGTGGAGCAGCGCACGCCGGCGCGACAGGCTCATGGTGACGCAGAGCGGGTTCTGGTGACTGGGCGTGACGTAGGCGAGCTTCGCGTTCGGCGCCGCCTGCACGGCGGCTGCGACGTCGAAGCCGTCCTCGTCCACGGGCACCGGGACGAGACGCGCGCCCGCGGTCTCGAACACGGCGCGCGCGGCGAAATAGCCAGGATCCTCGAACAACACCTGGTCGCCTTCGTCCACGAGCACGCGTTGCGCGAGCGCGATCGCCTGCTGCGAGCCCGAGCAGACGAGGATCTGGTCGGGCGAGCAACGTGCGCCCCGCGCCGCGGCGAGGTGGCCGGCGATCGCCTCGCGCAGCGGTCGATAGCCCTGCGGCTCGTCGTAGGCCAGCGTCTTCACCGACGCCAGGCGCAGGCGCCTGTCGGTGAGGCGCCGCCACGTGTCCATCGGGAACTGGTCGAGCGCGGGGAGCCCGGCGCGGAAGAACATCGGACCACCCGGGAGCGGGGGCCACTTGCGGAACGGCATGCCGCGCAGCCGCTCGCCCTCGCGCGTGAGCCGTCGCGCGGTGCGGTCCACGGCCGGCACCGGCTCCATCTCGGGCCCGGTGAGCACCTGGTCGGGCAGCGTGCTCGCCACGTAGGTCCCGGAGCCCGCACGGCTGTCGATATAGCCTTCGGCGATCAACTGATCGTAGGCGCTCAGGACGGTGTTCCGGGAGAGCCCAGTAACTTGAGCCAACTCACGACTGGCGGGCAGCCGGCAGCCGGTCGGGAGCCGCCCGCCGAGGATCGCCGTCCGCAACTCGTTGTAGAGCTGGCGATGGAGGGGCTCTTCCGAGCTCGAATCGATCGAGAACGCCATGAAGCTCGAGAAGGTATGTCGACGAGGCATGTCCGGGGGGGCTTCCTTCTGAGTCATGCGTTGTTCAAGAGTGGCCCCGTTACTTTACCGGCGGGTGGATCCAGAAAGCCAGACGAGAGTCCGCGGGGCGCCGAGGGTCGTTAATGGCCGGGGGTGGCCTTCCGCCCGCGTACTCGGCTGCCCCCCCGTGCGGCCCGGGGTCGTCGCGGCCAAGTCTGTGGCATGATGGCGACTCCCCCGGACCCCGGAGCCGCACAGCGTGTCCACGCCTCCGCACCGCCAGCCCATCGTGGCCGTATTCGGCAGCAGCACCGTGCGCGAGCACGACGCCGCCTGGCGCGAGGCGCGCGATCTGGGCGCGGCATTGGCCAAGCGCGGCGTGGCGACGATGAGCGGCGGCTACGGCGGCGCCATGGCGGCGGTCTCGCGCGGCGCCCACGAGGCCGGGGGCCACGTGATCGGCGTCACCGTGGAGCTGTTCGAGCGGCGCGGCCCGGTGAACCCGTGGGTGCGCGAGCGCGTGCACACACCGGACCTGTTCGAGCGCCTGCGCCACCTGGTGCACACGGCCGACGGCTTCGTCGCCGTGGCCGGCAGCATCGGCACGCTCACCGAGTTGTTCCTGGTGTGGACGCTGGTGAGCGTGGAGGCGCGCGAGGCGGCGCCGATCGTGCTCATGGGTCCGCAGTGGCACGCCTGGCTGGACCTCCACCGCGGACCCGCGTTCGTGCCGGCACGCCTGCACGACCTGGTCGAGATCGCCGACACGCCCGAGGGCGCAGCGGAGGCGGTGGTGGCTGGGATCGCGCGCGTCCGGGGCCCGCGGATCGCCGAGACGGTTCGGGGATGACCACACCTCCGATCGCGCCCTCGGCGCTCGATCCGCTGCTCGCGTGGCGAACGCGGTTCCCGAGCGTCGAATCCGTGCTCCACTTCGCTTCGCACACGCTGGGTGCGATGCCCGCCGAAGCCGAGGCGGCGCTGATCGAATACACGTCCACGTGGGCCGGTCGCGGCATCCGGGCATGGGAGGAGCGCTGGATGCGCGTGCCCGGTGAGCTCGCGAACGCGATCGAAACACTCATCCAGGCCGAGCCCGGCAGCATCTCGCTCCACGCCAACGTCACCATGGCCCAGGCGGTGGCGCTCTCCTGCCTCCAGTTCGATCCCGCGCGCAATCGCGTGGTGTGCACTGCAGAGGACTTCCCGTCGGTGCTCTACCTCTACGAGGGCCTCGAGCGCCGCGGCGCCGAGATCGTGCGCATCCCGGCACGCGACGGCCGCCGCATCGAAGAGTCCGATCTGCTCGCGGCGATCGACGAGCGCACGGCGCTCGTGGCCTCGTCGCACGTGCTGTTCCGCACCGCGCAGCTCCTGGACCTGGCGCCGGTGGTGGCGAAGGCGCGCGCCGTGGGTGCGCTGTCCATGATCGACGCCTACCAGTCGGTGGGCATCGTGGACGTCGACGTGCGGGCGCTGGCGCCCGACTTCCTCACCGGCGGCAGCATCAAGTGGCTCTGCGGCGGCCCCGGCACGGGCTACCTCTACGTGAACCCGCGCGTGCACGCGAAGCTCCACCCGGCGCTCACGGGTTGGTTCGGTCACGAGTCGCCGTTCGCGTTCGAGCCGGGGCCGACGCGGCTCCATGCCGGCGAGCGGCGGTTCTGGAACGGCACGCCTTGCATCCCGGCCTACTGCGCCGCGAAGCCGGGCATCACGATCGCGGCCGAGATCGGCGGCGAGGCGCTGCGCGAGAAGTCGCTGCGGCTCACCGGCCGGCTGCTGGCGCTCGCCGACGAGTACGGGCTTGCCGTCGGCTCGCCGCGCGAGGAGGCGGGCCGCGGCGGCACCGTGTGCCTGGACGTGCCGAACGCGGAGAAGGTGTGCGCGCGCCTCCTCGCCGAGGACGTGCTCCTCGACTTCCGCCCCGGCGTCGGCATCCGGCTCGCGCCGCACCACTACACGCGGGACGACGAGGTGGACGAGGTCATGCGCCGCGTGCGCCGCGCGGTCGACGCCGAGCGCTGATACGCGGGTGACGCGCGGCGCGCGCGTGGGGTAGTGTGCGCGCATTCCCGACCTTCCACGACACCCGTGCCAAGGAGCAGCCATGGAGACGGCAACCGCGGAGCAGAAGGCGCTCAAGATCGTCCGCGAGCCCAAGGTGTACCTGGTCGGCCGCCAGGTGACGGACGAGGCCACGCTCGCCAGATTCCTCGCCGACGAGCAGGTGACCTGGCAGACCGACAGCGAGGTGGGCGCGGAGAAGCTTGCCGAGATCGCGGGCCGCGTCTGCTACATGAGCTATGGAAAAGGCCGGAAGACCAACAAGGAGTTCATCGGTCACATCATCGAGGTCGGCCACGGCAGCGTGCTCGAGCACGGCGTGTGGAGCTTCCTCGTCACCGGCGTGTCGCGCTCGTTCACGCACGAGCTGATCCGCCACCGCCACTTCTCGTACTCGCAGCTCTCGCAGCGCTACGTCGACGAGAGCGATTCCGACTACATCGAGCCCGACGTGATCGCCGGCGATCCCGAGCTGCACCGTGTCTGGAGCGAGGCGGTGAACGCCGCGCGCCACGCCTACGACGAGCTGGTGAAGGGGCTCGAGGCGCGCTTCACCGACGTGCCGGAGAAGACGCTGCGCCGGAAGATGGCGCGCCAGGCCGCGCGCTCGGTGCTGCCGAACGCCACCGAGACCAAGATCTTCTTCACCGGCAACGCCCGGGCGCTGCGCCACTTCATCGAGCTGCGCGGCAGCGAGCACGCCGAGGTGGAGATCCGCAAGGTGGCCGTCGAGGTGCTGAAGCTGATGCAGAAGGAAGCACCGAACCTGTTCGGCGACTACACGCTCGAGCCGCTCGCCGACGGCACGTTCGCCACCCGGACGTCCCACGTGAAGGTGTGAGCCGCGTGGCGAGCAGCGATTCGATCCTCCGGCGGCCGGTCACGCGAGTGACCGGCCGTTCGCGTGAGACGCGCGACGACGCGCTCGCCGTGGAACGCGCGCTCGAGATCCGCATCGACGGCCGCGCGCTCGCGGTGACGCTGCGCACGCCCGGCCACGATCGCGAGCTGGCGCTGGGCTTCATGGCGGGCGAGGGGCTGCTGCGGGGCACCGCCGACGTGGTCGCGGTGCACGAGGCGCCCGCCGACTGCATCGACGCGCCCGACGTGCTGGACGTGAAGCTCGCCGCCGGCGCCGTCGTCGACTGGACGAAGCTCGAGCGCCACTTCACGGCCACGGCCGCATGCGGCCTCTGCGGCCGCGCCCACCTGGACGCGCTCCGCGCCGGGCTCGTGCCCGTCGCACCCGGACCGCCGATCGACGTGGAGGCACTGCTCGCGCTCCCCGCGCGCGTGCGCGGCGAGCAGGCCACGTTCGAGGCCACGGGCGGCCTGCATGCGGCCGTGTGGTGCGACGCGGCTCTCGAGCCCCGCGTGTTGCGCGAGGACGTGGGCCGCCACAACGCCGTGGACAAGGTGTGCGGCTGGCTCCTCGATCAGGGCCGTCGCCCCGTGGGCGAGGGACTGCTGTGGGTGAGCGGCCGCGCCGGCGCGGAGCTGGTATTGAAAGCCGCGCGCGCCGGCATCCCCGCGATGGCCGCCGTCGGCGCGCCGTCGTCGCTCGCCGTGGAGCTGGCGGAGGCCGCGGCGATGACGCTCGTGGGATTCCT
>DATLUU010000074.1:0-14209 GCA_035577885.1 Verrucomicrobiia bacterium | reverse complement strand
CGTACACCTTGCCGTCGGGGGACGCCCAGACGTCTCCGAGGACGGCGCCCAGGGGCAGGTTGGGGATATTGATCATCTGCCAGCCCTCGTCGATCGTCCCGGGGATCGGCGACGGATCGCCCGGGTCCTCGCGCGGAGGCTGTGCGAACGCGACCGCGCTGAGTGCAAACACGAAGGACAGGCTGAGGGCGAACATCTTCAAGAAACGGGAACTGCCGGAGGATCCGGAGGGAAGCCCTGACGGCTGCTCCCCTGGCCGATCGGGAGGCGAGATCGATCTCGGGGACATGACGTGCTCCTTTCGCTGTGCGACATGAGCTGTTTGCGGCCTGACACATCCAACGTGTGCCCGCGAACGGCTCGTCACCATGGGACGAAGGGCGAGGGGTGCGTCCAGTCCGGCACAAATCACGGTGGTGGAACGCGCGAATGCGTCGCGACTCGATCCGCGATGGCTCCAACCCCTGGCGCTCGAGCGGCCGCTACCCGAAGAACAGGTAGGTCACCCCGATCGCGGCGAGCACGCCCACGAACTCCCCGAACAGCGCGCAGCCGAGCGCGTGCCGGGTCTTCTTCACGCCCACGGAGCCGAAATACACGGCGAGCACGTAGAACGTGGTCTCGGTGCTGCCCTGGATGACGCACGACAGCCGGCCCGCGAAGCTGTCCGGGCCCATCGCCTTCATCGTGTCGACCATCATGCCGCGCGCGCCGCCGCCCGAGAGCGGCTTGATGAGCGCGGTGGGCATGGCGTCCACCCAGCGGGTGTCCATGTGGAGCTGGCCGACCACGGCCTTGATGACGCTCAAGAACGCCTCCAGCGCGCCGCTCGCGCGCAGCACGCCGACGGCCACGAGCATCGCCACCAGGTAGGGCACGATGCCGATCGCGACCGTGAAGCCCTCCTTCGCGCCCTCGATGAACGTCTCGTAGACGGGGAGCTTCTTCCGCATCCCCATCACCAGGAACGATCCGACGAGCACGATGAGGATGGCGTTCGCGAGCACCGCGGACTGCGTCGCCACCTGGTCCTGCGGCAGTCGGGAGAAGTACCAGACGAGCCCGGCCACGACCGCGGTGAGCGTCCCCAGCCACCCGAGCACGACACGGTTCCAGATGTTGAGCTTCTGGATCGCGGCCACGAGCAGCAGGCCCGAGAGGTCGCTGATGAACGTGGCGATCAGGATGGGCACGAACACGTCGGCCGGGTTCGCGGCGCCGAGCTGGGCGCGGAACGTCATGATCGAGATGGGGACGAGCGTCACCGACGACGCGTTCATCACCATGAACAGCACCATCTCGTCGGTGGCGCGCTCGGGCTCGGGATTGAGGCTCTGCAGCTCCTTCATCGCCTTCAACCCGAGCGGCGTGGCGGCGTTGTCCAGGCCGAGCATGTTCGCCGAGCGGTTCATCACGATGGCGCCGCTCGCGGGGTGCCCGGCGGGGATGCCGGGGAAGAGGCGGCGGAAGAGCGGGCCCACGGCCCAGGCGATGAACTCGGTGACGCCGCCCTTCTCGGCGATCTTCATGAGCCCCAGCCACAGGCTCATCACGCCGGTCAGGCCGATCGAGATCTCGAACGCGGTCTTCGACGAATCGAAGAGCGACGAGACCACGTCCTTCAGCACATCGGGCTTCCCGCCCACCGCGGCCTGCCAGATCGCGACGATGAACGCGATGAGGAAGAACGCAGCCCAAATCCAGTTGAGCATGGCGCGCAGCATGGGAGGAGCGCGCGGCCGGCGTCAAGGAAGAACGGGAGCCCGCTCGGCACGCGCACGTGGCGCGCATCGAAGGCGTACTCTCCGGGGAATGGCGATCGCGGAACGACAGCGGCTCGACGAGGACGCCCGGCGCGAGAAGAACTGGAAGCGCTGGGGGCCGTACCTCGCCGAGCGCCAGTGGGGCACCGTGCGCGAGGACTACTCCGGGAAGGGCACGCCGTGGGAGTCGTTCACGCGCGAGCAGGCCCCGAGCCGCGCCTACCGGTGGGGCGAGGACGGCATCCTCGGGCTCACCGACCGCGAGGGCCGGCTCTGCTTCGCGCTGGCGCTGTGGAACGGGCGCGACCCGATCCTGAAGGAGCGCCTGTTCGGCCTCACCGGGCACGAGGGCAATCATGGCGAGGACGTGAAGGAGGTCTACCACTACCTCGACTCCACGCCCACGCACTCGTACATGAAGGCGCTCTACAAGTACCCGCAGGCGGAGTTCCCGTACGCGAAGCTGATCGAGGAGAACCACCGCCGCGGCGCGAGCGAGCCCGAGTTCGAGCTGGCCGACACCGGCGTGTTCGACGACGGGCGCTACTGGGACGTGACCGTCGAGTACGCCAAGGCCTCGCCCGGGGACATTCTCATACGCATCACCATCGCCAATCGGGGGGCCGACGCGGCCGAGCTGCACCTGCTGCCCACGCTGTGGTTCCGGAACACGTGGAGCTGGGGACGGACGGGCGAGGGCTACTGGCCGCGGCCGAGCATCCGCCAGGTCGCAGGCGGCGTGTCGGCGAAGCACGAGTCGCTCGGTGAGTTCGAGCTGCTGGCCGAGCCCGGCGGCGCCCCGCGCTGGCTCTTCACCGAGAACGAGACCAACGCCGAACGGCTGTTCGATTCGCCGAACCCGTCACCCTACGTGAAGGATGCGTTCCACGACGTCGTCGTGCGCGGCCGGATGGATGCGGTGAACCCCGGGCGAGAGGGCACGCGCGCCGCGGCGTGGTATCGCCTCGGCGTTCCCGCCGGCGAGAGCCGCACGCTGCGGTTGCGCCTGCGCGCCGCCGCGGAGCCGGGCGAGCCGTTCGGCGAGGCGTTCGAGCGCACGTTCGCGACGCGCATCCGCGAGGCGGACGAGTTCTTCGACAACGTGCACGGCGCGGCGCTCACCGCCGAGGAGCGCGCGGTGTCGCGGCAGGCGTACGCGGGGCTGCTGTGGAGCAAGCAGTTCTACCACTACATCGTGAAGCACTGGCTGGAGGGCGACCCCGCGCAGCCGCCGCCCCCGGCGGCGCGTCGCAACGGACGCAACGCGGAGTGGACGCACCTCTACACGCGCGACGTCCTCTCCATGCCCGACACCTGGGAGTACCCGTGGTTCGCGGCATGGGACTCGGCGTTCCACATGCTGCCGTTCGCGAAGATCGACCCGGAGTTCGCGAAGGCGCAGCTGCTGCTGTTCCTGCGCGAGTGGTACACGCACCCGAACGGCCAGCTCCCGGCCTACGAATGGGATCTCGGCGACGTGAACCCGCCGGTGCACGCGTGGGCGGTGTGGCGCGTCTACAAGCTCACCGCCGGGAAGGGCGAGCGCGACCGGCTGTTCCTCGAGCGAGCGTTCCAGAAGCTGCTCATCAACTTCACCTGGTGGGTGAACCGCAAGGATCCCGACGGGATGAACATCTTCTCCGGCGGGTTCCTGGGGCTCGACAACATCGGCGTCTTCGATCGCTCGAAGCCGCTCCCCACCGGCGGCCACCTGGAGCAGGCCGACGGCACGGCGTGGATGGCGTTCTACTGCTCGACCATGCTCGCCATAGCCGTCGAGCTGGCCGTCGCGGACCCGGCCTACGAGGACGTGGCGAGCAAGTTCCTCGAGCACTTCGTCGCCATCGCCGAGGCCATGAACACGCTCGGCGGCGACGGGCTCTGGGACGAAGCGGACGGCTTCTACTACGACGAGATCCACGTCGACGGCGAGCAGATCCCGATGCGGCTGCGCTCGGGCGTGGGATTGATCCCGCTGTTCGCCTGCGAGGTCATCGAGCAGCGCGACCTGGACCGGCTCCCGGGCGTGAGGAAGCGGCTCGAGTGGTTCGTCCGGAACCTCCCTGCACAGGCTCGCAACATCGGCTACATGGAGGAGGGGCCGCCCGGCCACACGCACCACCGCATGCTCGCGATCGCCTCGCGCGAGCGGCTCGAGCGCGTGCTGCGCGTGGTCTTCGACGAGCGCGAGTTCCTGAGCCCGCACGGCGTGCGCGCGCTGTCCGCGGCCTACCGGGACCAGCCGTTCGTGTTCCACGCCAAGGGTCTCGAAGACCAGGCCGTGCGCTACACGCCGGCCGAGTCCGACACCGGGCTCTTCGGCGGCAACTCCAACTGGCGCGGCCCGGTGTGGTTCCCGCTCAACTACCTGCTGATCGAGGCGCTCGAGCGCTACCACCACTTCTACGGCGACGCGCTCACCGTCGAGATCCCCGCCGGCTCCGGCCGGCGAGTGAACCTGCGCGAGGCCGCACACGAGCTGGCCGGGCGGCTCGCCTCGATCTTCCTTCCCGACGCGAACGGTCGCCGGCCCTGCCATGGCGACGACCCGCGCTACGCACGCGATCCGCACTGGCGAGACCTCGCGTTGTTCCACGAGTACTTCCACGGCGACACCGGCCGCGGGCTCGGCGCGTCGCACCAGACCGGGTGGACGGCGCTCGCGATCCGCTGCATCGAGAAGTGCGCCGCGACGCGGAGGGCAGGCGGCAGCCGGCGCGGCGGCGATACGAGCTTCGCGCGCGCCGAGACGAGGAGCTGAGGGCCGCCCGCGGGCGCGCCGGCACGACGCGCTGAGCCCGTCGAGGAGCGCGGCGCCGGCATCGAGCGCGGATTGCGAATCTTCGTAACGTCGAATATTCTCCGATGCGTGAGCCAAACCCGCCAGTTCAAGGCGAGCATCTTTCAGGCGCTTGCTCACCCCACGCGACTCCAGATCCTGGAAGCGCTGCGTGGCGGAGAGCTGAGCGTGAACGAGATCCTGGCCGGGATCGAGCGCGGCCAGGCGAACATCTCCCAGCACCTGACGACCCTGCGCCTGCGTGGGCTGGTCGTGAATCGCAAGGTGGGGAACCAGGTCTTCTATTCCGTGCGGGATCGCGTGCTGTTCAAGGTTCTCGATCTCATGCGGGACTACTCCCGGACTCACCTCAAGGAACACATGTCATTGCTGAGACGGCTCAGGTCCGACGAAACGCGAGGCTGACGCAGGATGCAGATCACGGTGCGGGAGGCGGCGGCTTACTTCGACGTGGATGAGGCGACGGTTCGGCGCTGGATCGCCGAGCGCGACCTGCCCGTGCACCGGGTGACCGAACGCCTCCACCTCAACGCGATCGAGGTCTGGGAGTGGGCCGTGGCCCGGGGGATCCCGGTGTCGAGAAGCCTGCTCGATGAAGCACGGCGCACGCCGGAAGAGGTCCCGGCCCTCGGGCAATTGCTGCGCGCGGGCGGGATCCACCGTGACCTCGAGGGTCCCGACAAGCGCGCCACGCTCGCCAACATCGTCGCCCGACTTCGTTTGCCGGGCGAGATCGATCGCAGCCACCTCCTGGCGATTCTCGAGGCCCGCGAAGCGATGGGCTCCACCGGCGTCGGCGATGGCATCGCGATTCCCCACGTGCGCAACCCGATCCTGCTGCACGTCAACGAGCCGCAGATCTCCCTGTTCTTGCTGCACCATCCGGTGGACTTCGATTCCATCGACCACAAGCCCGTCCACGCGGTGTTCATGGTCATCTGCCCGAGCATCCCAGTGCACCTGAGGATGCTCGCCCAGCTCGGATACGCCTTGCGCGATCGGGGCCTGCGCGAGCTGCTGAAGAAACGAGCCGCGGACGGGGTCCTGCTCGAGCGCATCGACGACCTGGACCGACTCGGGGCCGAGCGACCGGCGACGCGGCGGGCGGTGAAGTGAGCGCGCCTCGCGACGCGCATGCGCGAGCGCCGCGTCCGCTCCCGACCGTGGGATCGGCGTGATCCTCGTCGGCGTGGGGGCGCTGCTCATTCTGCTGGGAGCCGCGGCCGCGATGATCCCCGGCCGGCGGGCGGTCATCGCCGATGGGGCGTTCGCCATTGCCGTGGTCGGCGGTTGCGGTGTGTGCGGGATCGCGGCGCTGCGGACCCTGTCGGGAGTCCCGTGCCCGGCGTTCGCGTGGCAGCCGACCCTTCCCGGCGGTGCGTGGGTCATGGAACTGGACGTTCTCTCGGCGTGGTTCCTCCTCCTGCTCGCGATCGTCGGTGGCGTCACCACGGTGTTCGGTGTCGCCTACATGCGGCGCGAGCGGGCACACGGCTCCGTCGCCACGGTCCACGCGGCGTGGGCGATCCTGCTCGCGGGGATGATCGGCGTGCTCCTCGCCCGCTCGGCGGTGCTGTTCCTGATCACGTGGGAAGCCATGGCCGTGAGTGCCTACTTCCTCATCATGTTCGAGCACGATCGCGACGAAGTCCGACGCGCCGGACTCCTCTACCTCGTGCTGACGCATCTGGGAACGCTCGGCCTGCTGGTGATGTTCCTGGCGTGGGGACGTTCGGCCCCGAGTTTCACGTTCACGGACCTCGCCGCGCAGAGCCGCAGCCTGCCCTGGGCCGGCGCGGGGATCCTGCTGCTGGCGTTGTTCGGCTTCGGCATCAAGGCCGGAGTGTTTCCGGTTCACTTCTGGCTCCCCGGTGCTCACGCCGCGGCCCCCTCGCACGTCTCGGCGCTGCTCTCCGGGGTCATGCTCAAGATGGGGATCTACGGCCTGCTCCGTGTGATCGCCCTCGTCGGGCCGCCCCCGGCCTGGTGGGGTTGGACACTGCTCGGGCTCGGGCTGGCGTCGGCCGTCCTCGGCGTGTTGTGGGCGCTCTCTCAGCGCGACATCAAGCGCGCGCTGGCATACAGCAGCGTCGAAAACGTCGGAATCGTCGTGCTCGGACTCGGGCTCGGCACGCTGGGCACGACGTATCGACACCCCGCGGTGGCCCAGCTCGGTTATGCGGCGGCGCTCCTCCATGCGCTCAACCACGCGTTGTTCAAGAGTCTGTTGTTCCTCGGGGCGGGTGCGATCGTGCGCGGAACGGACACGCGCGCGATCGATCATCTCGGCGGGCTCGCGCGTCGCATGCCGCGGACCGCGCTGGCGTTCATGACGGGCTGCATCGCCATCGCCGGGCTTCCGCCGCTCAACGGCTTCGTCGGCGAATGGACGCTGGTGCGCGGGTTCCTGGGCGCCGGACTCGCTGGCGGGCCGCTTCGCTGGACGAGCCTCGGGGCGGCGGCTGTCGGGCTCGTCGGCGCGCTGTCGCTCGCGTGCTTCGTGCGCCTGGGGGGAGCCGCGTTCCTCGGCCAGCCGAGGGCCAGGAGGGCGGACGATCCGCAGGATGCCGACGCGTGGCTGACCCCGCCCATGGGGCTGCTCGCGGTGCTCTGCCTGTCGATCGGCCTGGCGCCGGCGATGGCCGTCACCTTTGCGCTGCGCGTGGCGGGGCTCGTCAGCGGTGTGCCGGACCCGGGCAGCACCATTCCCGGGTTGATCTCGTCGGCCACCAGCTTCGGGCTGCTCGGAGCGCTGCTGCTCGTCGTGGTGGCCGTCGCGTGGGCATTGCGCCGGGCCCTGTTCGCACGAGCGAAGCGTCGCTCGGCCGCGACGTGGGGCTGCGCCTGGCCCGCGCCGACGCCTCGCATGCAATACACCGCTTCGTCCTTCGCGGCACCGATCCTCACCGCCATGCCGCTGTCCGGGAGCAGGGGTCGCCTGCGCCTTGCCGATCGGGACGGGACGAGCCCGGGCGACCGGGGCACGCGAGGTGTCGCGCGACTGTGGGGCCGGCTCCAGGCGTTGGCGCTCACCGTCCGCCCGCTGCAGCGCGGCCGCGTCACGACCTACCTTCAATACATCATCTGGACGGTGCTCCTGCTGCTCGGCTACCTGCTCGTCGCGGCGACGGGAGGGCTTTCGTGATCCCGTTCGCCTCCGGCCTTGGCCTGATCCTGCTCGGAGGCCTCGCCGCGTACGGTCTCGATCGCCGTCCCGTCCTCGCCGACCGCGTCTTCCAATGGATCGCGGTTGCGGGCTGTCTCCTGGCGTTGGCTCCGGCCCTCTCACTGTTGTTCGGCGGTGGAGGCGGAATCGGTGGCCCGGTGGATCCGATACCCGCCGGCCCCGACGCGCTGTTCGGCATCGACCTGCTGTCCGCATGGTTCCTGCCGATCGTGCTGGGGGTCGGCGCCACGATCGTTGCCTACGGCGTCCCTTATCTCGGGCCCGAGCGCGGGCATCGGCGGGTGGGGCTCGCGCACCTGGTTCTCGCCGTGCTGCTCGTGGCGCTGTCGGGTGTCGTGACGGCGCGCACGATCGTCGCGTTCCTCGCGAGCTGGGAGGTCATGGCCGTGGCGGCGTGGCTCCTCGTGATCTTCGAGCACGAGAAGCGCGACACCTGGGACGCGGGGATGGTGTACCTCGTGCTCACGCACGCCTGCACGCTCGCGCTGATCGGCATGTTCGCAGTCTGGCAGGGAGGCCATGCCGATTGGCGTTTCGCCCAGCTCGCTCGGTCCGCGTCGATCGGACCGGTCGCGACGGGCCTGGTACTGACCCTGGGCCTGGTCGGTTTCGGGATCAAGGCGGGCGCATTCCCCTTCCACTTCTGGTTGCCCGGCGCGCACGCCGCGGCGCCCTCCCACGTCTCGGCGTTGCTCTCCGGGATCATGCTCAAGGTCGGCATCTATGGACTGTGCCGGATGCTCGCCCTGCTCGGGCCGCCGCCCGCCTGGTGGGGCTGGATCGTCCTGCTCATGGGCCTCGCATCGTCGGTGCTGGGCGTGCTCTGGGCGCTCGCGCAGCACGATCTCAAGCGGCTTCTCGCCTACCACAGCGTGGAGAACATCGGCATCATCCTGATGGGGCTGGGCCTCGGGGCGCTCGGGACGGCCTATCACCAGCCCACCATCGCGCTGATCGGTGTCGCCGGCGCGCTGCTCCACACGCTCAATCACGCGCTGTTCAAGAGCCTGCTGTTCCTCGGAGCGGGCGTGGTCGTGCGCGAGACCGGGCACCGGGAGATCGATCGTCTCGGCGGCCTCGGGCGCCGCATTCCGCGCACCGCACTGGCATTCCTGGTCGGGTCCATCGCGATCGTCGGGCTGCCGCCGCTCAATGGTTTCGTGAGCGAATGGTTGATCTTCCGTGGCCTGCTCGGTGCAGGTCTCGCGAGCGGTGGCCTTCGCGTCGCCGTGGTCGCGGCGGCGGGGCTCGCGCTCACGGGCGCGCTGGCGCTCGCCTGCTTCAGCAAGCTCTTCGGAGTCGTCTTTCTCGGGACACCGCGCGACCCGAGCGCCGGGCACCGCGCGCCGGCGGAATCGGCGTTCATCGCCCCACAGGCCGTCCTCGCCGCCTGCTGCATCGTGATCGGCGTCGCGCCGGGGTGGATCGCTCCTCCCGTCGCACGGATCGCGGGGCTCATCCTTCCTCAGCCCGAGGGGGGCGCCGCGCTGGGGGCGCTGGGCAGCGCGCTTCCGCTCTCGGCGCTCGCGGCGGTGCTGCTCCTGCTCATCGGACTCGGCTGGTCCGCCCGGCAATGGACGCTCGCGCGGCGACCGCAGCGTTCCTCCGCGACATGGGGCTGCGCGTACACGCGCGCGACCGGCCGCATGCAGTACACGGCGTCGTCCTATGCGAGTCCATTGCTGGCGGCGTTCGGCCCTCTGTCCGGGATCCAACAGGTGCGGACGCGCGCCTCGTTTCACACCCGGGCGATCGAGCCGATCCTCGATCTGCTGGCCCGCCCGCTCTGGAGCCGGGTCGTGGCGGCGGCGGTCCGGCTCCGTCCGCTGCAGGCCGGCGCCATGAGGTGGTACCTCCTCTACGCCATCCTCTGCCTGCTCGGGCTGCTCCTCTACCTCCAGTTCGCGGGGCTGCCATGACGTTCACGCCGGTCCTCGGTCTGCTGGCGGTGCTGCTCCTCGCCCCCGCACTGCCGGGCATCGCCAACCGCGTCAAGTCCGCGCTCACCGGCCGGCGTGGCGCTCCCATGCTCCAGCTCTACGCAGATCTGTGGAAATCGTGGCGGAAGGGCGTCGTCTACAGTCCGACGACGACGATCCTGTTCCGGCTCGGTCCCGTCGTGTTGGTGTGCACGGCGCTCCTGGCTGCGGGCCTCCTGCCGCTCGACGGCACCACCTCGCCGATCCGGTTCACCGGCGATCTCGTCGCGTTCGCAGGACTGCTCGCGCTCGGCCGCTTCATGCTCGTGCTCGCGGCCCTGGACACGGGCTCGAGCTTCGAGGGTATGGGGGCGAGCCGCGAGGTCACGTTCGCCGTGTTCGCGGAGCCGGCGCTGTTCCTCTGCTTCACCGTGTTCGTGGTGGCGACGGGCGACCTTCGGCTGCAGGGCATGCTCGGGCAGCCCCTCGCTCACGCGTGGCTCGCGACGGCGCCCTCGCTGCTGCTCGGTGCAGCGAGCCTGTTCATCGTCTCGCTCGCCGAGACGAACCGGGTCCCCATCGACGACCCGCTGACGCATCTCGAACTCACCATGGTGCACGAGGTCATGGTGCTCGATCACTCCGGCCCGGACCTGGCGCTCATCCTCTACGCCAGCGCTCTCAAGATGGCGCTGTTCGGGAGCCTGGTCGTGAGAGTGTTCGTTGCGGGCGCGATGGTTTCGGCGCCGATGGCGCTCGGACTGCTGCTGATCGGCCTCGTCGTCTATGCGATGGCGGTCGGAGTCGTCGAGTCCGTCATGGCAAGGCTGCGCATGAACCACGTGCCGCAACTGCTGGTTGCAGCATCCGCCACGGCTGGGTTCGGTCTCATCCTTCTCCTGAGGTGAGCTAGCGTGATGCAACCGTTCCACGATGTCCTGCTGCTCCTCGTCGTGCTCACCAATTTCTGGGTGCTTGGCACGACCCGGCTCAGCTCGATGATCCGGGCCGCGGCCGTGCAGGGCCTACTGCTCGCCGCGCTTCCGATCGCCCTCTATCCGCACGCCTCGCTGCACATCGTGGGACTGGCGATCGGAACGCTGCTGGTGAAGGCCATCGTGCTGCCCCACTTCCTGACCCGCGCGATCCGCGAGGCCGCCGTGCGTCGCGAGATCGAGCCGCTGATCGGGTTCACCGCGTCCCTGATCCTGGGAGCGGCGGCGGTCGCGTTGGCATTCGCCATCGCGCCCCGGCTCGAACTGCCCGGCACCCCGAGCGGAGTGCTCATCCCGGTCGCGCTCTCCACGGTGATCATCGGGCTGCTCGTCCTCACCACCCGGAACAAGGCGCTCACCCAGGTCGTGGGCTACTTGATCCTGGAGAACGGCATTTACGTGTTCGGATTGAGCCAGGCGGAGCGCGTGCCGTTCCTCGTCGAAGTCGGCGTGCTGCTCGACGTCTTTGCGGGCGTGTTCATCATGGGGATCGTCGTGTTCCACATCAATCGCGAATTCGACTCGCTCGATTCGGCGCGCCTGACGGAGCTGCGGGACTGATGCTGCTCCTGACGCTGATCCTGCTGCCGGCCGCGACCGGAGCGGTCGCTTGGGCTTCGCCGTCCGCGCGCTGGCGACCCAGGCTGCTCCTGGGGCTGGCGGCGATCCACGTCGCGGGCACGGCCTCGCTGTGGTGGACGCAGGATCGGTCCGCACCGGAGGGCTGGCTGGGCGTGGATGCGCTGGGACTGGTCGTGCTGACCGTCGTCAGCCTCGTGTTTCTCGCGGTGTCGCTCTACTCCGTGCGCTTCCTCGAGCACGCGAAAGGCCAGGGCGCGCGGGTGTTCATCAGCTGCCTGCTCGCCTTCCTCTCCGCGGCGACCCTGGTCGCACTGGCGCATCATTTCGCCCTGGTCTGGATCGGCATGGAAGCGACGACGCTGGCGCTCGCGCCCCTCGTGTTCTTCCGACGCGATCGCCGATCCCTCGAGGCGGTGTGGAAGTACCTGGTCCTGTCCTCCGTCGGTATCGCGCTGGCGTTGTTCGGAACGTTCTTCCTCGCCGCGGCCCAGGTCGAGGGCCGGCCACTCATCCTCGGGGACCTGGTCCGGAACGCCGCGAGTCTGCGCCCCGGCCTGCTGCGCGCGGCGTTCGTGTTCCTGCTGGTCGGGTACGGCACCAAGATGGGACTCGCCCCGCTCCACTCGTGGAAGCCCGATACCTATGGTGAAGCCCCGAGCCCGGTCGCCGCACTGATGGCCGGCGCGCTCACCAGTTGCGCGTTCCTCGGCCTGGCGCGCACGGTCGAGGTGATGGCGGCGGCACATCAAGCCGCCTTCATCCGGCCGCCGCTGTTCGCGCTGGGCATCGCCTCGCTCGTGCTCAGCGCCGGCTTCATGATCGGCCAGACCGACCTCAAGCGCCTCCTCGCGTATTCGAGCGTGGAGCACATGGGCATCCTGGCCATCGCGCTCGGGATCGGCGGCGCGGGCGCCTACGGCGCGGCGCTCCATCTGCTCAACAACGGGCTCATCAAGGGCTCGATATTCCTGGCGGTCGGGAATGTCGTGCTCCTCTCGGGAACCTCCGAGGCATCGGCGACGCGCGGAGTACTGCGCCGCGCTCCCTTGACCGGGATCCTGCTGCTTGCCTGCCTGTTCGCGGTGACGGGCTCTCCGCCCTTCGGGCTCTTCGTGAGCGAGTTCACGATCCTCGGCGCCGCATTCCACGCCGGCCTGACCTGGCTGGCGATCGTCATGCTGCTGCTGCTCGCGATCGTGTTCGTGGGCATGGCGCGCCTGATCCTCGGAGTCGTCTACGGCACGCCCGAGGCTGGGGCCGGCCCCGTGGCCGAGCCGTTCCCGCTCGTGGCGGGTCCGCTGGTCCTGGGCGGCCTCGTGCTGATCCTGGGCCTCTACATTCCCCCGGTGCTCCAGGACACGCTTGCCCGGGCGGCGGGCGCGCTCGGAGGGGGCACCCCGTGAGCGGCTTCGATGCGCTCGGCCTGCGCAACCGGCGCGCCATTCCGTGGGCGAGCGTGCCCGTGGAATCACTCCCGAGCTTCCGTGACCGCGTGGTCACGGCCGTTCATGCGGGGTGGCGTGTCGTCGCCTTCTTCGGCCTGCCGGAGCGGGCCGGCGCGTCGCGGCTGCTCGCCGTCCTGGCGCAGGACGAACGAGGCGAACTGGGCGCCACGAGCGCGATGGTCGAGGAGAGCTATCCGGCACTGTCGCCGGACTGCCCCGAGGTGCACTACTTCGAGCGCGAGATCGCGGAGCAGTGCGCGATCGAGCCGCTCGGACACCCCGATCTCAAGCCTGTCCGACGTCATCCGCCGGACCACGCCGCCCGATCGCGATCCGCCGTCTTCGATCGGGAAGCGTACGCCTTCTCCCGGCTCGAGAGCGACGAGATCCACGAGGTCGCGGTGGGGCCGGTGCATGCCGGCATCATCGAGCCCGGGCACTTCCGCTTCCAGGCGCACGGTGAGGAGATCCTCCGGCTCGAGATCATGCTCGGCTACCAGCATCGGGGGGTCGAGCGGCTTCTCGAGCAGGTCGGCGCCGGGCGTTCTGTCCTGATCGCCGAGTCCATCGCTGGCGACAGCGTCATCGGACACGGCGGCGCCCACTGCAGCGCCATCGAGGCCCTCTCTCGCGCTCACAAGACGCCGCGCGCGCAGGCCATCCGCGGAATCGCGCTCGAGCTGGAACGGCTCGCGAACCACATCGGCGACCTGGGCGCGATCGCCGGCGACATCGCCTACCAGCCCGCCGCGGCCTATTTCGGGCGGATGCGCGGCGAGTGCCTGAACCTGCTGATGAGCTTGAGCGGAAATCGCTATGGACGCGGCCTCATCCGGCCCGGGGGCACGCTGTTCGACATCCCGCCCGAGCTCGCCACCGAGATGGGGGAGCGGCTGGTCCGGCTGCGCGGGGAACTCGAGCCCGTCGCGACCCTGATGCTCGACAATGCCTCGGTCCAGGCCCGGCTCGAGGGCGTCGGGGTGCTCAGCCGCCAGCACTGCACCGCGCTGGGCATCGTGGGCCCCGCCGCCCGAGCCTGCGAGGTCCCGCGGGACGTCCGGCACGATCACCCGTACGGACTCTTCCGGTTCGCCCACATTCCGGTGGCGACCGCGTGGGCCGGCGACGCGCTGGCTCGTTCGCTGGTGCGCTGGCTCGAGATCCAGCGCTCGATCGACTTCGTGATCGAGCAGCTCGGAGCCCTGCCTCGCGGGCCGATACGGGTGGAGTCCGGGGCGCTTCAACCCTCCGAGCTGGTGGTCGCCATGGTCGAAGGCTGGCGCGGTGAGATCGCCCACGTGGTGCTGACGAACGAAGCGGGCGGGATCCGGCGATACAAGGTCGTGGATCCGTCGTTCCACAACTGGGGCGCTCTCGAGGTCGCGCTTCCCGGCAATCAGATCTCCGACTTTCCGCTCTGCAACAAGAGCTTCAACCTCTCCTACGCGGGGCACGACCTGTGATCTCGATCCTCAAGGCACGCCTCCGACTCGGAAAGCAGACGGTCGCCTATCCCGA
>DATLUU010000073.1:0-5347 GCA_035577885.1 Verrucomicrobiia bacterium | reverse complement strand
CAGCACCTCCCCCACATCGCACCCTCACAGGTCAGCGTCGGCGACGTCGTGATCTACGGGCCCAGTGGTGGGACGCATCACATGTGCATGGTCCGTGAACCCGGCCCGGACCCGATGCTGTGGTCGAACGGATGGGAAGGCGCACCCGAACTCATCCGCTACTCGACCGAGAAGGCCAGGCAGGGCTCGGCGGTGACGTGCGGCCGGCTCATGGCGCCCGACCCGGTTCCGCCGCCCTTGCCGAAGGTCGACCCGTTCTGGGAGTGGCTGCGGTGGCGGCTCGGTGAAGGGGAGTTCAAGGGGCACGGCTTCGACCCGGCATATCGGCCGAAGTCGGCACCGGCGACGATCCCGAAGACGTGGTGGGATCGGGCACAGAAGTTCATCGCCGCCCGGAAGGGGATGACGCAATGACAACCCGCAACAGAAGGAGACCCACATGGCAGCACTGACGTTCACACAGCGCAAGACGGTCAACGTCCACTGGACGGACGAGATCAAGGGTGGCTCCGTCTCGATCCAGGCGAACTCCCCAGCATGGGAGGAGCCGAAGGAGGTCCGCAACACGACCAACGACGGGTACGCGACGATCACATTCCCTGCCGACTTCACGGGTGAGTGTGAGGTCGTCGTGTCCGGGTCGCATGGCGGCGAGGAGACCGGCACCGTCACCGTCCAGTAGTCCGAACGACGGGGGAGGCAATTATGAACGGTCGTAACGCCGATGATGCGAGAGGCAGAGGCGCACATATCCCTCGCGTGGATCACCGACGTAATACGGTCCGCGCCGGTCATCGGTGCGAACCATCGCCGTATGTGCGTCATGTCGGAAGGCGAGCTCGAAGCGTCCCTTGCACGTCTCGTCTGCTGTCGCGCATTCGCGGGGGAGCGCAAGGTCAGCCCTGTAGTGGGCGGCCGAGTAGCGGATGTCCTCGCCCTTCCACTGGCCGATGCTCGGCGCGTGGCCGATCTTGGCGGCAGACATCTTGGCCCGCGTCTCGGGTGATTTGCGCCGCCCCTTCATGGTCGCGCTTATCTTCGCCCTCGTCGCCTCGGGCATCGGCTTCCGCTCGTAGACGCCCTTCGGCATCCTCACATCCTACCAATCGTAAAAGGACGACATGAACGCCGTCCTGATCGCCCTGATCGTCGCCGTCGCCTCCCTCGCTGGCCCGATCCTGCTCGCCCGCTCGAACGCGAAGGCACGGGCGAAGGAGAAAACCGAGGACTGGGCTCGCCAGGATGCGGTCGCCGCCCAAGCCGCCAAGGCTGCCGCGCTGCTCCTGGCGGAGAACCGTAAGGTCGCCGCCACCGCGGTCGAGACGCAAGGGCAACTTCGTCAGATCCATACGCTCGTGAACTCGAACATGACGGCGGCGATGCAAGCCCAACTCGCCGCGTTGAAAGGCCAGCTTGTGCTGATGGAACGGCTGGCGAAGGAGACCCCACCGTCCGAGGATGAGCTCGCGACGTTCAAGGCAATCGAAGCCCAGATCGCCGAACTGGAGGCTGCGCTCCATGATCGGCTCATCGCCACCGAGTCGATAGAAGCAGCGAGCACGACGACCACGACCACAACCACCACAGCGAAGAAGTAAGTAGGGCTCTGCGGCCCGCGCCAGGGGCGGGAAGGCACCCCGCCCCCAGCCTGACGAAAGGACCACAAATCGTGCCCCTGAGTCAAGGAGCAACCAAGTGGACGACCGTGACCGGAAACGCGAGGCCGGATACTCCACGGCCGCAGACCGCTACTGGCAACGCGAGATCGAACGGAGGATCGCCCTGATCGAAGCCGTCAAACCAGACGTCCTCAACGACCGAGTCGCGAACCTCATCAACGAAGTCCGCTCACTCAAGCACGCGTTCTACACGTTCGCGTTCGCCGTCCTCTCCGGGTCCCTCATCGTGGCGTTCACCGCTCGAATATGAACGGCTACGGAAAGTTCATCGCCGCGATCGTCGTGTTCTCAGTGCTCCTGGTCGCCTCCTTCGCATTCATCATCCACCAGCGGCACGGCAGTCATCCGGGCACACGGACGGTCACGGTCCACCACCACGACTCCAAATAAGGAGGCTCGAATGCCCGCGTGGGAAATCGCGCTGATCGTGCTCGCCGCGATCGCACTCGTCGTGTTCATCGTCCGCCACTAACGGAAGGCACACCATGAAGTTCGTAGCCCAAGCCCTCAAGGCGTTCTTCGCCGCGATCTCAGCCGTTCTCACCGGCCTCGGCACCGTCCTCGTCGGCAACGCCAGCATCAGCGACGTCACCGCCAGCCAGTGGATCACGATCGCCGTGTTCGCACTCGGCGCGTTCGGCGCCGTCTACGGCGTCACCAACAAGCCATCGTCATGAGTCTCAACGCACGGATCACGAAGGACCCCACTGGCGTCTACTGGCTCGAGTGGGACACGGATCCGAACGCCGTCGCGTACGACATCATCACCCCCGCCGGCGGACACGTCCAGGCAGGGAAGAAGGCAGTGCGGGCGAAGCTCGGGTCGGGGCTGACCGAGCCTGTTCACGCGATGATCGCTTCGGCCCGGCCGGGGGCGTATGAAAAGGCCGACTACCCGGCGGTCATCCCGCCACCACCCCCACCACCACCGCCGAGCTCGGGCATCGACGACTACAAAGGCATCTGCCTCTACCGCGACGAGGACTTCGCCAAAGCCGCATCGTTGGCGGGGATTAAGCACGCCCGCTGCGACTGGCCCTCCGCAGCCAGGGTGCAAGCCGCCAAAGCGGCGGGGATCGAGCTGCTCCCGATCGCCGACTACTCCCGCGACTCCGGTGACGGCCACCACGCACCCGCCGACTTCAACGCGTGGGCGGACAAAGTCGTCGCCGCGGCACTCGGCGACTGGCAGCACCCGCGTGCGGTCGAGGTGTGGAACGAGCCGTGGGGCTCAGGGTTCTGGACGAACCCCGACCCCGTCGCCTACTACCGGTTGGTCGCCACGCTCGCGCCGAAGCTGTGGGCTGCCCTCCCGGACTGTCTGCTCGTTGTCGCCGCTGATGCGACCGGCAGCAAGAACGTCACGGGCACCGACAAGTGGCGGACACCGATGCTGGCCGCGGACACGGCGAAGTTGCTCACCGACCCCCGCATCCGACCCGCCACACACAACTACTGCGACGCACGGCCACCCGAGGCGCACACCTCGAGTCCCGACTCCTGGGACTTCGACCGCTACCAGGGCGCCCACCGCGACTTCCTCGCGCACGGCCACCCCACTGGAATGGTCTGGAACACCGAATACGGGTGGCAAGCCGGCGCAGGTACCGCCCTCATCCCCTACACACCCGTCACCGAACAGCAACAGGCCGACTACATCGTCCGGGCGATCAAGATGATGCAGAGCTCGGGCATCGTCGAACGCTCCTACGCGTTCCATTTCAAGACGAACGACGCCTGGAACTACAACTGGCTCCGCACGGACAACACACCGAAGCCGGTCTGCGCTGCTGTGAAGGCTCTCGCCTAGAACCAGCGGCCGGTCAGAACGAGGTACCAGACGAACAGGGTGCCGGCGACGATCGCGGCGACCCACATGGCTTGACGAACACGGGGAGTCATGTGCCCATTCTTCATTTCTTGACCGGACGGTTGCCATACGATCCCGGATCGTTTAGGGTCACGCCGCGGTCACCAAAGGCGGGCAGCGTTTGGGGGGGCAGATCACGCCGCAGGTAGAGCACGATCCGAGTGACCGCCAACGGCATGCTGTCACCGCCTCCGAGCTCCGCGACGAGTGCTGGCAGCTTTACGATCGGATCCGTTCTCTTCTCGATGAGGGGCGGCTTCAACTTGTGGTGCGTCCATCAGCGCGTCGACCGCAGCTCGTATTGCTTCCACCGCTTCACGGAGATCCGCCACAATCTCCCTGTCGACCGCACAGTCTCGCTCTAGTTCCGCCAGCCGAGCCTCCAACTCCGGTCGAGTCGCACGGAGACGAGCGAAATCCTCCGGTTGATAGCGACCCTTGCTGAGCTTCGCAAGACCCATCCGATGCTTCGCACTCGGGTAACCGGGGTTCGGTTCGCGAAGCCACGTCTGGACGAGCGCACGGGTCGTCCCGAGGCGCCGAGCCAACTCGTCGAGCGACGCGTAGCCCTCCCTCGACTTGACACCCGCAGCCGGCGGAAGCGTCTTCTGGATCGCGAGGATCCGGTCACGGTTCGTCTCAGCAGGCGGCGACACGTATCACATTTGTATGCACGGAGCGGGAAAACCGTAAGTCTCACTGCACTTGACACGTCTCGATACGTATGCAATAGTCCGATACGTGGAAACCAGAGAGATCCCCCCAGAGGTCTACGAGCGGTCGCTAGGAGAGCGCGTTCGCTGGGCCCGCAAGACAGCAGGCTTGTCCCACGACCGACTCGTGGAACGCCTCGGCCGCAGTAACCGCGGCCACCTCATCAAGATCGAGCAAGGCCTCCACGTTCCGCGTGAGGACTTGCGTGACGAGCTCGCTGATGCTCTCGGGGTCCCCCGCGACTTGTTCGCGGACAACCCGAGGGAGGCAGCCCAGTTGGGCGATCCCTTTCGAGGATCTGATAGTCCAGCTTCGCCGCGTGGTTCAGACAAGCGTGGATCAGGCGTTCGCGGCGAAGACGAGGTAGCCGCGTGACCGGCATCTTCGCCCTATACGCACTCGCCTGGGGACTCTCAGGTTTCCACGGCGCCCAGCCACCTCTCGTCCACGACCAAACCGTCGCCTACGCCGCGGCACCCCCAGGACAGATCCTCGTATCACCGCTTCTCGAGGCTGACTGCACAGGGGACGCGCAGAGCCGCGCCAACTGCCTCTCCACTCTCCTTCACGAGCTGGCGCATGAGTTCCAGAAGCCCGGCATGCCTGTGTGGCAGGTCGAGGGTGGCGCGGAAGCATTCGCCCGCCTGTACGACCGGGTGATCGAACGGCGCATCGGTGTTGCCCCGCTCCACTGGGCTTATGACGGGTTCGTGCGGCGGGTGCGGAGGCTGGGGCTTGGTTGGATCCGCACGGGACAGTTCGTGGTGGCGGCGTGACGTTGCTCGCGTGTCCTGATCGTGAGTGCGCCGTCCTGAACCCACCGGGCTCGGTTCGGTGCGTGGAGTGCGGGAAGCGACTGGTACCCGCCACGAAGAAGCGGGTGAAGGTCGCCGCATGATGCACGACTACTGGCACCAGAATTGGTGGTTCGCCAAGACATTCCGCGCCGGAACGCGGGCGCTGGCCGCAGCCGACAAGGGCCCCCTCTCCCTCCCGTCGGCTGCTGCGAGCGGGAATGAGGACTCATCGGAGCGGGCTAATGGCTTGGCCGACCGTCGCGGCAGCGCTCCGGGACTCGAGGCAC
>DATLUU010000072.1:0-11073 GCA_035577885.1 Verrucomicrobiia bacterium | reverse complement strand
GTGGTGAGCGAGCAGGTCGCGCACCCAGGTCGTCGGGAACCCGGGCGCCAGCGGCTGCCAGCGCTCGCCGTCGTCGAACGACACGTAGATCGAGCGGTTCGTCCCCGCGTAGAGGAGCCCCTTCTGCTTCCGGTCGCAGCGGACCACGGCGACGAACTCGTCCGCGGGCAGGCCGCGTGCGATCGACTGCCAGGTGCGGCCGCCGTCGTGGGTGCGGAACGCGAGCGGCGAGAAGCGATCCAGCCGGTGCGTGTCGATGGCGACGTAGGCCGTGGACTCGTCGAGCGGCGACAGGTCGAGCGAGCTGACGATGCCCCACGCCGGCGCGCCCGGAGGCGTGACATCGGTCCAGTGCGCGCCGCCATCACGGGTGCGCTTCACCAGCCCGTCGTCGGTGCCGATCCAGAGCGACGCGGTGTCGGCCGGCGAGGGCGCGACGCTGAAGACCACGCCGAACCCGGCGACGCGTGCCTGCTCGAGCGTCGGGTTCTCTCCCTTGAACTCGCCGCCCGCGCGCTTGCCGCTCAGGTCCGGACTCACGATGTCCCAGCTCTGGCCGTCGTCCATGGAGCGGAACAACACCTGGGCGCCCAGGTACATGGCGTGCGGCGGCAGCGGCGACAGCACGAGCGGCGTGATCCACGTGTAGCGGTAGCGCACCGTGCGCGGGTCGGATCCGTAGCTGTTGAGTGGCCACGCGGACACGTCGGCGCTCTGTCGCGTCTCCTCGTCGAAGCGCGAGATCGAGCCACCGAGGCCGCTGCCGAACACGGTGCGCGGATCGCCGGGCTTGGGCACCATGTAGTCGCGCTCGTCGCCGCCCACCGGGTGCCAGTCGCGCTCCTCGATCACGCCGTAGGCGCCGCGGCTCGCGATCTCGATGGTGCCGTTGTCCTGCTGGCCGCTGTAGATGTGGTACGGGAAGCGCTCGTCGGCGGCGAGGTGGTAGAACTGGCCGGTGGGCTGGTTGTACCAGCTCGACCACGACGCGCCGTCGTTCGTGGTCACGCACGCGCCCTGGTCGGAGCCGGTGATCATGCGCTTCGGCTCCGAGGGATCGATCCACAGCGCGTGGTAGTCGTCGCCGCCGGGGGATCCGCGCAGCACCTCGAAGTGCCGGCCGCCGTCTCGCGAGACGCGGATCGAGCGGCCCATCACGTAGAGGCGCTCGGGGTCGTCCGGCGCCACGACGACGTGCCCGAAGTAGCTGCTGCCGAGGCTGCCGTCCGGGTTCACGAGCTGCCACGACTCGCCGCCGTCGTCGCTGCGATAGAGGCCTGAATTCCCCGCCGGCGTTTGAGCCCCGGCGCCTGCGGCGCCTTGCGTTCCGCGATTCATGCCTGCTGCGGCCGGCGGCGGGTACGCCTGCACGCACGCGTAGACGGTGCGCCCGCCGCTGCCACGCGCCACCCCGAGCCCGATGCGGCCGACGCGGCCCGAGGGCAGCCCGCCCGCGAGGCGCCGCCAGTGCTCGCCCCCGTCGTCGCTCCGCCACACGCCCGAGCCGCGGCCGCCCTGCGGCATGAAGTAGTCGAGCCAGGGATGGAAGCGCACCTGCCACGTCGAAGCGAAGACCACCTCGGGCTTCAACGGGTCCCATGCCAGGTCCACGGCGCCGACCGAGTCCGGCGTCGCGAGCACCGCCTGCCAGGTGCGACCGCCGTCGCGGGTGAGGAACACACCGCGCTGCGGATCGCTGCCGAACACGTGCCCGAGCACGGCCACGAGCACACGGTTCGGATCACGCGGGTGGACCAGGATGGCGCCGATGTGACGCGAGCGCTCGAGCCCCACACGCGTCCACGACTCGCCGCCGTCCGCCGAGCGGTAGAGCCCCTCGCCCGCCATGATGTCGTAGCGCGCGTCGGGCTGGCCGGTGCCGGCGTAGAGCACGCGCGGATCGGAGGGCGCCAGGGCGAGCGCGCCGATCGCCGAGGCGCGCTCGTTCTGCATCAGGCCGCGCCAGGTGTGGCCGGCGTCGGTCGACTTCCACACCCCGCCGCCCGCGCCTCCGAAGTAGAACGTGGTCGGATCGCCCTCGATGCCGGAGACCGCCGTGGCCCAGCCGGCGCGGAATGGCCCCACCAGGCGCCAGCTCGCGTCGGGGAGCGGCCGCGCACCGGTCTGGGGAGCGGCGGCGAACACCACCGATCCGGAAAGAAGCAACGTGGCGACGGCGATGCGGAACGGGGCGGTCGGCATCGGGATCTCCAATGGAACGCGCGGTGAACGGAGACAGTCCACCAGGGAACGTACCGCAGCCGCCCCGGCCGCGCAGTTGAAACTGCCCGCTCAGGTCGACACCCGAACCCGCCGATGATGGCCGCGGAGGGCGAGCCATGCTGACACTGGATCGGAATCGCTGGACGACGTGGGCGCGAACGTGGTCGCTCACGCATCGTCCGCGGAGCGGGTTCTTCCAGCCCATCGAGGCCGTGACCGGCGCGCGCGCCGGACTGTTGCTGCGCGCGGGCTGGGGTGACCAGCAGTTCCCCGGGCTCACGGTGACGATCCGGTTCCCGCGCGCGATCGACGTCCAGCGCCTGCGCGACCAGCTCGCCGAGGACACGTCGCTCGACACGCTGCCGGGCAGGGCCGGCGCCCGGCGGGGCATCAAAGCCGTGGCGGCCATCCAGCCGACGATGCGATGGGGCAAGCCGCCCGAGTATTCGCTCAACGACACGAGCCTCGTCTGGCGCCGCGCGTTCTCCTGGGGCGCGCCGGGAGCGATGAAGCTCATGGCCTGGGTGGACACGCTCCTCGCCGCGGTGGCGCGCGCCACGCCCGGCTTCACCGGCCGCTGCGAGAGCTGTGGTGTGACCGAGGTGAAGCAGCACGTCCTCGTCGACGGCATGCCGATGCTGCTCTGCTCCGGTTGCCAGCAGCGCACGATCGCCGAGGGCGAGACGGCCGAGCGCACCTACGAGATGACCGAGGCGAATCACGGCGTGGGCGCCGCGCTCGCGGGCTTCGGAGCGCTCGTGGGCGCGTCGGGCTGGGCCGCGGTCTCGGCGCTGACGCAGCGCGAGTTCGCCGCCGCCGCGATCGGCATCGGCGTCCTCGTGGCTTGGGCGTATCGCCGCGGCGCCGGTCGCGTCGACGGGCTCGGCCGCGTGTTGTCGGCGGCGTTCACGCTCGCGAGCATCACGCTCGGCGACATCCTCCTCTTCGCCGGCTGGGTGGCGAAGGCGCGCCCGGACATCGGCTACCGCCTGGACGCCGGGTGGTTCGTCTATGTGTCGTCGTGGCGCCAGCGCCCTGCCGACCAGCTGATCACGCTGCTCTTCGCCGGCGTCGGCGCCTGGGTGGCGTTCAAGGCGCTCGAGCGCCCGAAGCTCAAGCGCACGATCGAGCCCGCGGAGCCGGCCGCCGAGGAGAAGCGCGCGGCCTAGTCGCCGACTCCTCAGCGCATCGCCAGGTCGAACGTCTCGCTGGCGACGATCCTCACGCCGCCCCAGGCATGCCCGCCCGCGAGTGCGCCCTTGAACTCGCGCGAGCGGAACGCGTAAGGCTCGAGCACGAACCGGAGCTGGCGCCGCCGCCCGCTCGCCGCGTCCACGCTCCAGTGCCCGATCACGATCCCCTGCCGGAGCTCGTAGTTGAACGTCTGGATGTCGCGCCGCGAGAAGCGATAGTCGGAGAGCCAGTCGCCGTAGCCCTGGAGCAGCGCGTTGTAGGCGTAAGCGAAGCCCTCGAGGCTGGCGTACACGAACGCCTCGTGGCCCGACGACGCGGTGGCCGCACCCTCCACGAGCCCGGGGTGCGCCATGTGCACGTCGAACGTCCACAGTGGCGCCGCCGACCAGCCGAATGCAGTGGAAAGGCTGGCGTGGGCATCGGTGTAATACCCCAGCTCCGCGCCCGCGTCGCTCATGAGCTCCACGCCGGGTGCGCCGCCCCAACGTCGATAATCCACGCGCGAGAGGTCGTAGCGCGCGGTGGGAACGCCGAAGCGGGAGTCGAGGATCTGGTGGTCCCAGCCTGCCGGGTCCACTGGGCTGTCGCTGCCGTTCACCATGCGCAGCGTGGCGTGGATCGAGCGCTGCACCGCCTCGCCGATCGGGCTCCCGATCGTGCCCAGCGTCGCCTCGCTGCGCCAGAACGAGAACCGGTCGCGATCGGCGAACGACGCATCGGGCGTGCGCCGCACCGTCCATCCGACCAGGAACGCGTACGGCCGGTCGCCGTACTGGATGAGCGGGCTCTCGATGTCCTCGGGCGTGAACGCGGTCGCGAACAGCGTGCGCGCGTAGTGCGCGGGCCGGGTGGACGCGTGCAGGTGCAGGCCCAGGAGCCGCCGCGCCGCCCAGCGCGCGCCCGCCTCGAACCCGTCCAGCGGCGCGTCGAGCAGCGGGTGCGAGTCCAGCGCGTCGTGCTCGTCCCCCTCCCACGTGAAACCCGTGCCGAGCGTGTAGTTCTGGTCGGTCGGGTGCGCGAACTGGAAGTTGTCCTCGTCGAGGTAGAAGGCGAAGCCGCGCTGGAACCGCAGCACCTCGCGCGGCGCATTGTCGGTAACGAGAGGCGGGAACCCGGACGCCGAGGCGATGGGGTCCATGCACACGATCATGGCGACGAACAGGAGCAGCGTACGCAACGGTGAATCGCGATCTGGCGGCTTCACGTCAGGGGGCGTGGTCGATCCGGCGCGGCCGGTGTCGTTGCAGAGCACGACCGATGCCCGCCGGCACAGGCTTCACGGTCCGCGTCCGGCGCGACAGCGACTTGCCAACGGCGTGACGCATGGACGCACGGCCGCGGTCAGTACGCGCGGCTCAACTTGCATCGGATCCGCGGGCGAATCGCGGTCCACGAAACGTCCAGAGCACGACGGGCCGTCCCCATGGGGGGCCGGCCCGTCCATGAAGAAGGCGGTAGTTCTAGGAGCCGGCCTGCAGATCGTTGAGCAGCTTGACGGCGCCCTCGCGCACGTCGTTCGCCTTGCTGATCGCTTCCGCGAGGCGGCCGGCCTGCCCTGCCGCCTGCGCATCGTTCCAGCCATCCTTCAGGTGGCCGAGCTGGACGACCGGGCTCTGGTCCGCGTTCGGCGTGCCGGGCGCGGGCGCCTTCAAGCCCTTGAGCTTCTTCTCCAGCGTCGCGAGCGTGCCCGGGATCGAGCCCGAGAGCTCCGCCCATGCGGCCTGCGCCTCCGTCGTCTTCTGCGGCAGCGCGTCCGCCAGCTCCTTCACTCTCGCGCCCAGGCTCGTCGCCGCGGCGAGCGCCCCTTTGTAATCACCGCCCTGGAGCTGCGCCGTCGCCGCCGCGATGCCGTCATCGATCGACTTGGCTTCGTCGGGCACGATGTTCGCGGCCTGCGCCTTGATGGCGTTCCACGCGCTGACCGTCTGCGCCATCGCCGTCTCGGCCGACTTCTTCTGCGCGCCGCAGGACGGCAGCACCAGCAACGAGGTGAGGGCCATCCCCAACCAGAAGATCCGTTTCATCGAACGCTCCAATCCGTTGAGTCCCGTGGAGTCCCGTTTGTGTCACAAGTGACCGCCGGGATGCGTCCTCGACACGGCGCACGTCGCCATGTCGCAGGCGGCGCATGCTAGCACAGGCAAGAACCACGCCGGCCCTCGGTCACTCGTAACGCAACGATTCGATGGGATCGAGCGATGCGGCGCGCCGCGCGGGCCAGACGCCGAACAACAGTCCCACCGCGGCGGAGAAGCCGAACGCGATCGCCACCGAATCGGCGCCCACGGACGTGCTCCAGTGGAGCGCGTTCCGTAGTACGGCCGAGGTGCCGGCCCCGAGCGCCACCCCGATCGTGCCGCCGACGAGGCACAGCGTCACCGCCTCGATCAGGAACTGGGAGAGGATCAGGAACCGTGTCGCACCGAGCGCCTTGCGGATGCCGATCTCGCGCGTGCGCTCGGTCACCGACACGAGCATGATGTTCATGATGCCGATGCCGCCCACGAGCAGGCTCACCGCGGCGATGCCGGCGAGCAGCCAGGTGAACACCTGCGTTGTCTCCCCGAGCGTGGTGAGGAAGTCGGCCTGGTTGCGGATGGTGAAGTCGTCCGGGTCGCCGGCGCGGAGGTGGTGCTCGCGGCGCAGGATGCGCGTCACCTCGGCCATGGTGGCGGGGATCTGGTCCTCGCTCGACGCGAGCACGTTCAGCGACCGCAGCCGGTCGCCGCCCATCAACCGCGCCTGCGCCGTCTGGAGCGGGATCAGCACCTGGTCGTCCGGGTTCTGGAAGCCGCCGGTCTGGCCCTTAGGCGCCAGCACGCCGATGACCAAGAACGCGGCGCCGTCGATGCGCACGGTCTCGCCCACGATCGAGGCGGCCGAGGGTTGCCCGAGGTCGCTCACCACCTGCGGTCCCAGCACCGCGACCCGGCGCCGTGCGGCGTCTTCGCTGGAAGCGAACATGCGCCCGACGTCGATCGCGTACTTGCGCACCTCGAGGTAGTTCGACGTGGTGCCGACGATCGAGGTGTTGGTGTTGTGGCTGCCGTAGACCACCTGGAGCGTGCGCGCCATCTCCGGCTGGACCGCGGTGAGCACGGTGCCGCGCTCGTCGAGCGCCTGAGCGTCCTCGATCGTGAGCCGCCGGCGATCGGTCGCCGAGGCGACCGAGCCGGGACCGCGCTGCTGCCCGGGCACGACCGTGAGCATGGTGGTGCCGAGCGCCGCGATCCGGTCCTTGACCGACTGCTGCGCGCCGCGTCCCAGCGCCACCATCGCGATCACGGCCGAGACGCCGATGACGATGCCGAGCATGGTGAGCAGCGAGCGGAGCTTGTTGGCACGCAGCGCCTCGAGCGCCACCGCCATGGTTTCGAAGAACGGCATGGCCATGCCTCCCCGGGCTCAGCTCCCGCCCCTGCGGCCGCCGCCGCCGCCACCACCACCACCACCAGCGCCGATGCCGCCGGGCATGGTGCCGACGCGCTGGCGGAACTGGCTCTGCTGCTGGCTTCGCGACGCCTGCGCCTGGGTGATGCCGAGCAGAACCACCTGCTCGCCCTCGCTGACGCCGGAGAGCACCTCCGAGTAGTCGAAGTCGCTCAAGCCCAGGCGCACGAGACGCGGCTCGATGCCGGTCGCCGTCTTGACGAACACCACCTGCGCGCGGTTCGCGCGTGCGCCCGCCCCCGCCCCGCCGCCGGCCAGCCCGCCGCCTCCGCCGCCGAAACCGCCACCCGAGCCGCCCACGCGATCCTGACCACCGCCGCCGAAGCCGCCGCGACCCGAGCCTCCGCCCGCGTAGCCACCGCCGCGGCCACCCCAGTGATGCCTGCCACCCGCTGCCGAAGAATCCGCTCCGGCGCGCCAGTGGCCACGCCCCGCCTCCGCACTGTCGCCTGCCGCACCGCGCCGAGCTGCCGCCATGGTGCTGTCCCCTGCCGCGCGGCCGCGCCCGCCGCCGGGGACGGAGCGCATCAGCTGCACGCGCAGCGAGTCGGGCACGAGGCCGAACGCGGGCGCGATCACCAGCGCCTCCTTCAGGCTCCGCACCGCGTCGACCGGCACGGCGACCACGTTGCTGCGGTGGTCCACGATCAGCGACACCTCGCCGTTCATGCCCGGCAGCAGCTTCTGGTCGTCGTTCGAGAGCGAGATCAGCACCGGGAAGTTCGTCACGGACTGTTCCACCACGGCCTGGGGTTCGATCTTCTCCACCGTGCCCTGGAACGTGCGGTCGGGATAGGCGTCCACGGTGACGGAGGCGACCTGGCCGGGCTGCACCTGGCCGAGGTCCGTCTCCGCCACCATCGCCCGCATGCGGATGCGCCGCAGGTCCGCCATGGTGATGATCGACGTGCCGCCGCTCACCGAGGAGGTGGCCGACGAGATCACCTGGCCCGCGGTGACCGGCTGCGAGAGCACGGTGCCCTCGACCGGGGCGCGCACGGTGGCGTCGTCGAGCCGCTGCTTCGCCTGGTCCAGGTTCCCCCGCGCTGCGACCAGCGCCGCCTTCGAGTTCACATAGTCGAGTGCGGCCGCGTCGTGCTCGTCGGCGGTGAGCACGCCGCTCGAGTAGAGCGTATCGGCACGGGACTTCTGGTCCTTCGACACCTGCAACTTGGACGCTGCGGCGTCCAGAGCGGCCTCGGCCTGGTCGTACATGCTCTGCACGTCGCGGGCATCGATCTGCACCACGAGGTCGCCCGCCTTGAGTCGCGAGCCCACCGACACGGGCATCTGGATGACCGTGCCCGAGGCCTTGGACTTCACCTCGACCAGGTTGACGGGCTCGATCGTGCCCGAGGCCTCGATCGTGAGCGAGACGTCGTGACGCGCCGCCGGCTGGGTGGCGACGTCGGCGGCGCCGTCCCGCGAGTGCGAGCCGCGCACCTGCCACACCGCTCCTGCCACGAGCACGACGAGCGCGAGCAGCGCCCACGCCGGATGCACCTTCCAACGGCGGCTCATGGCCGCCCTCCTTTCACAGATCCCTCCCCACCAGGGCCTCGAGCTGCGCCTTGGCGACCCGCTGATCGTACCGCGCGCGGATCAGGTCCCGCCGCGCCTGGTCCAGCGCGGCCTGCGAGGTGAGCACATCCAGGAGCGTCGAGCCGCCGAGCGCATAGCGCTCGCGCTGGACGCGAAGGTCTTCGCCCGCGGCGTCGACCGTCGCCGACTGCGAGGCGACGCGCTCGCTGGCCTCGCGGAAGCCGCCGAGGCCGTCGGTCAGTGACTGCCGCGCCGCGAGCCGCGCATCGCGCAGGTCCGCCTCGGCGTTGCGCACCGCCACTGCCGTCTGCGTGAGCTGCTGCTCGCGCCGGAACTGGTCGAAGAGCGGGAACGTGAGGCCGAAGCGCAGCGAGCCCGAGTAGTCGAGCGTCGTCGGGTCCCACGCCGGCGAGTCGCCGGTACCGTTGCCCGCGCGTGCCCAGCTCGCCGTCAGCGACGGCAGGTAGGCGCTCCACGCGTTCTTCCGCGACTCGCGCGCGGCGTCGAGCAGCGAGCGCGCCGCGTGCACGCTCGGAGCGTCCTCGACCAGCGACGCGAGCGAAGAATCGTCGAGCGCGAGCGACACCATGCCCAGCGAGTCGGCCGCCGCGGTGACCGGCACCAGCGAGCCCACCGCGCGCCCGAGCGCCGCGTCCGCGGACGCCTTGTCCATCGCCGCCTGGGTCACCGCGAGCTGCGCGTTCCGCACCGAGATCTCGGCGCGCAGCGAGTCGGAGCGCGTCGCGGCCCTGGAGTGGGTGCGCGCGATCGCGTCCACGCGCTGCTGCCTCGCCTGGTCGAGCTGCGCCGCGGCGGCGAGCTGCGTCTCGCGCGCGGCGAGCACGTTGTAGAACGCCTGCTTGGTGCCGAGTGCGGCCTGCCAGTGCGCCGAGGCCGCGTCCACCTCGGCGGCGGCACGGCTCGCCTTCGCCTGGCCCATCTCGAAGAAGCGGCTGCCGCCGTCGAAGATCGTCAGGCTCGCGTTGGTGCCGAGGCTCGTGGACCACGGCTGGCGCGAGGTGATGACGACCTGGCCGTTCTCCACGCGCGTGCTGCCGGCCCCGGTCAGCTGCTTCGTCGTGCCGGCGGTGACGTTCAAGCTGGGCAGGAACGCGCCCCACGACGAGCGCACCGCGGCACGCGCGTTCTGCGCGCCGCCGTCGGCGTGCACGACGCCCACGTCGTTCCGCTGCGCCATCACCAGCGCTTCGGCGAGCGTGATCGCCCGCGGCGCGTCGGCACGCGCGGTAAGCGAGCACGACAGCGTGCCTATGATCATCGCGCCGAGCGTCTGGAGCCTGGGTCCGTGGATGCTCATCCCGCCCTCACCTCCGAGTGGACGACCAGCGGGCACCGGGGGCCTGCCCGCCTCTCGCGCCTATGGACGCACGACGGTGTGGCAGAAATGTGGCGCCGGCTTGGCATTTGGCAGCACCCTCGCCGGCCCGCCGCGAGGTGGTCCGCTGTCATGAAATGTGGTTCCCGTGCCACACTCCTGCCACGTGCGCCGCATCACACTGGGCGAGCCCTGAGCGGAGCACGGAGGCGTTTCGGAGGAACCCGGTGGGATCGCAGATCCTGGTCGTGGAAGACGATGCCCGCATCGCCGACCTGATCGCGCGCAACCTCGAGGCGGCTGGATTCACCTGCGTCATGGCCACGCACGGTGACGAGGCGCTGGGCGAGTTCGCGCGCTCGCATCCGACGCTCGTCGTCTTGGACCTCGGGCTCGCCGGCCTCGACGGCCTCGAGGTCACGCGCCGGCTGCGGCGTGAGAGCGACGTCCCCATCCTCATGGTCACCGCGCGCTCGAGCGAGAGCGACAAGCTGCTCGGGCTCGAGGTGGGCGCCGACGACTACATCACCAAGCCCTTCAGCACCGCCGAGCTCGTGGCGCGCGTGCGCGCGCTGCTGCGCCGCTCGAGCGGACAGCTCTCGGAGCGGCGGATCGAGTTGGGCGACCTGCGCATCGATCCCTCGCGGCGCGTCGTCGAGCGCGGCGACACATCGGTGCCGCTCACCACGCTCGAGTTCGACCTGCTCTACTTCCTCGCCGCGCGCCCGGGCCGTGTGTTCAGTCGCGAGGCGCTGATGGAGCACGTCTGGGGCACAGAGCGCGTGGTCGACGAGCGCTCGATCGACAGCCTGGTGTCGCGCCTGCGCCGGAAGCTCGAGCGCGACCCCGCGGCCCCGGCCTACCTGCAGACCGTATGGGGAGCGGGCTACCGGCTGATGGCGCCCGCGTGAAGCTCGCGAGCGGCGGCCAGAGCCTGATCTGGCTCGTCACCGGCGCGTTCCTCGCCGCGACCATCGTCGGCGTCGTGCTGCAGGCGCTGGTGGTGTTCGCGGTGCTGCGCCCGAGCGAGGCGCGCGAGGCGCGCACGCGCGCCGAGCTGGCGGCGGCGGGCGTCGCCGCCAGCTTCGCGGCCACACCCGTGGCGCCTGGCGGCGCCGAGCTGGACTCGCTGCTGTCGCGTACGCGCATCCAGTACGGGATCCGCCCCGCGCGGCTCGTGGTGCGCTGGAGCGACGGCCGGCTCACCACCTGGCCGATCGATTTCGAGGGCACCACCACGCGGATGCTCGCCGGATCCACCGCTGCCACGGGCAGCGAGGTGCTGGCGCGGCGCGCGCTCGAGTCCGGCGGCAACGCCGTGGGCGAGG
>DATLUU010000071.1:0-2314 GCA_035577885.1 Verrucomicrobiia bacterium | reverse complement strand
GTATCCCGACCCGGCGACGTTCTCGCCCAGGAGACCCGCGGCGCGCGCCTCGGCGATCGCCTTGTCGATGATGTGCTGGATGTACTCGAACTCGCCGCGCAGGTAGATATATCCAAGACTCGACCCGATCGCGTAGCCGGCGATGATCATTCCTTCGATGAGCAGGTGCGGGTTCTTCTCCATCAGCTCGCGGTCCTTGAACGTGCCCGGCTCGGACTCGTCGGCGTTGCAGACGATGTAGCGCGGCTTGGGGCTCGCCTTGGGGACGAAACTCCACTTCAAGCCGGTCGGGAAGCCGGCGCCGCCGCGGCCCCTCAAGCCCGAGGCCTTCACCACCTCGATCACCTGGTCCGCGGTGGTCTTGTTGAGCGTCGCGGCCAGCGTCTCGTAGCCGCCGCCCTTGCGATAGGTGTCGATCGCGCGCAGGCCGGGCGTGTCGATGTCCTTGAACAGCAGCGGTCCCGTGCTCATTTCAGCTTCTCCAGCAGCGCGTCGACCTTCCGCTCGTCCAGGTTCTCGTGGTAGTCGAAGCCCACCTGCATGCACGGCCCGCCGCCGCAGGCGGCCAGGCACTCGACGCGGCGCAGCGTGAAGCGTCCGTCCGCCGTGGTCTCGCCGTGGCCGACGCCGAGCTTCTTCTCCAGGTGCTTGAACAGCCGGTCCGCACCCATGAGCGAGCACGACAGCGTCATGCACACTTGAAGATGGTGCCGGCCGACGGGCTTCATGTTGAACATGGTGTAGAACGTGGCGATGCCGTAGACCTCGGCTTCGGGGAGCCCGACGGACTCGGCCACGAGCTTGAGCGCCGCCGTGGGCAGCCAGCCCCACTCGCGCTGGGCGATCCACAGCACGGGCAGCACGGCCGAGCGCTTGACCGGATAGCGCGCCAGCGCCTCGGCGACCTCGGCCTTCGCCTTCTCGGACCAGGCGAGCGTCGCCGGGCCGGCCGCGACGGGCATCACGGTTCCGTGGCTCATTCGAGCCTCTTCGCTTCGCGAGTCTGGAGACTCTTCGCTCCGCGATTTTGGAGACTCTTCGCTTTGCTCATCGGGCCCATCGCGGCTGCGTTGCTCATCGATCGATCTCCCCGAGCACGATGTCGATGCTGCCGATGGCCGCGATGACGTCGGCCACGAGCTTCCCCTGCACCATCACGGGCAGCGCCTGGAGGTTCACGAACGACGGCGAGCGGATCTTCATCCGCCACGGCCGCGCCGAGCCATCGCTCACGAGGTAGAAGCCCAGCTCGCCCTTGGGCGCCTCGATCGCCTGGTAGGCCTCGCCCACCGGCGGGAAGAAGCCGTGCGCCACGATCTTGAAGTGGTGGATCAACGCCTCCATCGACGTCTTCACCTCTTCCTTGGGCGGCAGCACGTACTTGAAGTCGCGCAGGCGGTACTCGCCCTTCTCGCCGAGCTTGCGGACGCGCGCGATCGCCTGCTCGGCGATGCGCGTCGACTGCCGCATCTCGGCGACGCGGACCTGGAAGCGGTCGTAGGCGTCGCCGTTCGTGCCCATGGGCACTTCGAAGTCGTAGGTCTCGTAGCCCGAGTACGGCTCCGCCTGCCGCAGGTCCCACCGCACGCGCGAGCCGCGGAGCGACGGCCCCGTCACCCCCCAGGCGATCGCGTCCGCCGCCGAGAGCGGCGCCACGCCCTTCGTGCGCGCGAGCCAGATCGGGTTCTTCGTCAGCAGCGACTCGTACTCGTCGATGTGCTTGGGCATCTCGCGCACGAACTTCTCGCAGCGCTCGAGGAAGCCCTCGGGGATGTCCATGGCGAGCCCGCCGACGCGGAAATAGCTCGCGGTCATGCGCGCGCCGCACACCATGTCGTAGATGGAGAGCACCTTCTCGCGCTCGCGGAAGCAGTACCAGAACACGGTGAGCGCGCCGATGTCGATGGCGTGGGTGCCGAGCCACACGCAGTGAGCGCTGATGCGGGTCAGCTCGGTCAGGAGCACGCGGATCACCTGCACGCGCTCGGGCACGGTGACGCCCAGCAGCTTCTCCGCCGCCAGGCACAGCGCCAGGTTGTTGCTCATCGGCGCCAGGTAGTCCATGCGGTCGGTCTGCGGGATGGACTGCGTGTAGGTCTTGTACTCGGCCTGCTTCTCCATGCCCGTGTGCAAGTAGCCGATGACCGGCTTGCAGGCGACGACGTTCTCGCCGTCCAGCTCCAGCGCCACGCGCAGCACGCCGTGCGTGCTCGGGTGCTGGGGCCCCATGTTGAGCGTCATGGTCTCACTGCGCACGGTAACGCACCTTCTTGGGAGCCAGCTTGGTGAGCGCCGGCTTCGGCACCGTGCGACC
>DATLUU010000070.1:0-15091 GCA_035577885.1 Verrucomicrobiia bacterium | reverse complement strand
AGTCGGCCGCGGCGCAGCCGGCGGCGACAGCCCAGTGCCCGGATCCGGCGCACTGTCCGTTCGGCTCGTGCGCGTCGGGCTCGAAGTCGGCGGCGACCGCGACGGCCGCCTCCGCTCTCGCAGCTGAGAAGGGAGCGGCGTGCTCGGATCCGTCCAAGTGCACGACCGCGTGCCGGCCCGGTAGCTCGGGCGCGACCGCGGCCGTGGTGGCGAAGAAGTAGTCCCTGAAACAGGCACGGCGCGGGGGCGATCCGCTCCCGCGCCGTGGCTTCCTGGCCGGCGGCCGGGTCACGAACGCCGAGGGCCTCGGCGCGCCGGACGGCTACTGCATCATCTCGGCGACATCAGGCTCTTGTAGATGCGGGCCGCCGCCGCGCCGCCCGCCATCGGGGCGACCCAGTAGAGCCAGTGGTCGGTCCACACGCCCGAGGCGCACGCGGCGCCGAACGCGCGCGCCGGGTTCATGGCCGCGCCGGTCAGCGGTCCGCCGAAGAGGATGTCCATGCACACCGTGAGCCCGATGCCGAAGCCGCCGATCTTGGGCCCGCGCTCGTCCACGGCCGTGCCCCACACCGCGGTGACGAGGAAGAACGTCATCACGAACTCGAGCAGGAAGCCCTGCCCCACGGAGACCCCCGCGGACAGCATGGGCACGCCGAAGTGCACCGCCGCTCCGGGCTCGCCCGGCACCACCGCGCGCAGCAGGAAGCTCGCGGCGATGGCCCCGAGGAGCTGCGACACCCAGTAGGTGATCGCCGACGTCAGCGACATCCGCCGCGTCACCCAGAAGCCGAACGTCACCGCCGGGTTGAAGTGGCCGCCGGACCACGTGCCGAGCGCCGAGATCATCACCGCCAGCGCCAGCCCGTGCGCCACCGCGATCACGAGCAGGTTGTTCGTGCCCGCGGCCTGCTGCATGACGATGGCGCCCTGTCCTGCGAAGCACAGCGTGAAGGTGCCGAGGAACTCGGCCCAGTACGACTTCGGTCCCTGGTCCATGCGGCCTCCGGTGGGTGACCTCGTGACACCGCCGGACCGCAGGCTAGCGGCCGGGCGCGGCGAGCGTCAACGAGATGCGCATCAGAGCAGTGGGTTCGCTCGCCGGAGCAATTCCTCCATCAACTTCGCGTTCCTCGCCGCCTGGCCCGCGTGGCAGTTGTTGAAGAACAGGTAGGTCTGCTTGGCCTGCTTCGCCAGCTCGTTGATCTTCGTCACCCACTCCATCAGCTCGCGCTCGGAGTAGTTGTAGTCGTATCGAAGCTGGTCTCCCCGCCCGCGCGCGGGCGCAGGCGGCGCCGGCGCGGCGGTCTCGCGAACGACGCCCGCCGCGGCGCGGCTCCCGGACCCGCGCGCGGGTGCCCGCCACCAGTGCGCGGCATTGCGTCCGTGGAAGCGCACGTAGGCGATGCCGTTGGTGACGTGGGACACAGGCGGCACGAGCCCCGGGAGCGCCGGCTCGTCCACGACGCAGTAACCGAGCGAGCGCTCGCCGAGCCAGGACGGGAGCTTCGGGTGCATCCACGAGTCGTGCCGGAACTCCACCCACAGCGGCTCTTCGGGTAACAGCTCGCGGAGACGCTGCAAGTGAGCCTTGGACCGCTCTTCGCGGCGGAACGCCCACGGGAACTGCGCCAGCAGCCCGTGGTACTTCCCCGCATCCTTGAGCGGTTCGAGGACGGCGAGGAACTGTTCGTAGAGAGTGCGATCGGTCGAGTACTCGTGCGTCATCGCCTGGTTCAGCTTGACGATGAAGCGGAAGCCGTCGGGCGTCTTCCGCTCCATGTTCTCGAGCACGCGCGGTGCGGGGATGCCGTAGTAGGTGGAGTTCACCTCGACGCAGTCGAACTGCGTCGCGTAGTAGCCCAGGAAATCGCCGCTCTTCATCCCCGGCGGGTAGAACGGGCCCACCCAGTCCGCGAACGAGTAGCCCGACGTGCCGATCCAGATCCCGGGGGTGGCGGCCATCAGTCCTCCCGCGGCAGCCTGGGCTTCACCTGCGTGGGATCGGGCGGGGAGGGATCGGCGCCGTCGCCGTAGCCTTCCTTCGCGCGCCGGTCGATCGCGGTGCGGCCGCTCACCGCGCCGAACGGCACGTGGCCGAGCGCCCGACGATGCGCGAGCGAGCCCGCGGGCACGATCGAAGCCTCGCCCAGTTTGTCACGCACCTTGTCCACGGCCTCCTGCAGCGCCTTCGTGCGCTCGCGCTCGGCGAACAGCTCGGTTTGCGCCTCGCTCGTGTGCTCGAGCGCCGAGACCGAGACGCCCATAAGCCTTACCGGCTCGCCCTTCCAGTTCTCGCGCCACAGCGCGCGCGCCACCTCGAAGATGCCGCCGTGGTCGTCGATCGCGATCCCGATCGCACGCTGGCGGGTGATGGTCCTGAACCGGAAGTCACGCAGCTTCACCGTGACCGTGCGGCCGCGGAAACCGTCGGTGCGGAGCCGGCGCGCGACCTGGTCCGAGAGCCGGAGCAGCGTGCCCTCCAGGAACTCGGGATCGCGGCAGTCTTCGGGGAGCGTCACCTCGTGCCCCATCGACTTGGGATCGACGCCCTCGTGGTACGGGATCACCGCGGTGCGGTCGCGGCCCCACGCGGCCTCGATCAGGTGCTCGCCCACGACGCCGAAGCGCTCCTCCATCACCGGTCGCGGCGCGTGCGCGAGCGCGCCCACGGTGGCGATGCCCAGCGCCTTCAAGTGCTCGCTCATCTTGGGGCCCACGCCCCAGAGCGCCTGCACGTCCTGCGGCCAGAACACGCCGCGGAACTTCTCCTCGTCGAGCGTGGTGATACCGCGCGGCTTCTGCACACCGCTCGCCATCTTGGCGATCAGCTTGTTGGTGCCGACGCCGATCGAGGCGCCGAGGCCGTGCCTGTCCCAGATCCGCTGCTGCAGCTCGCGAGCGATCTCGGTCGCCGACTCGAGCGTCTGCCCGCGGCCAGGCAGGCGCTTCAGGTCCAGGAACGCCTCGTCGACGCTGAACGGCTCCACGTCGGGCGTGACTCCCAAGAACATCTCCAGCAGCTCGAGCGACTTCTCCACGTACTTGCGGGGATTGCCCTCGACATACTCGGCGTTCGGGCACAGGCGCTTCGCCTCCGCGAGCGGCATCCCCGCGCGCACGCCGAACGGGCGCGCCTCGTACGAGGCGGCGGTGACCACACCGCGGCGGCTCGGGTCGCCGCACACGATCACCGCCCTGCCGCGCAGGTGCGGGTGGTGCGCCTGCTCGACCGAGGCGAAGAACGCGTCCATGTCGACGAGCAGGATCATGACGGAAGCCTCAGGCGGGTCCGGTCCACGCCCGGCTCAGCACCCAGGACGGCCCGCGGGCGTCGTAGCAAAGCTCGTAGCTGTCGTCTCGCGAGCCCTGGACCGCGAAGTAGCGGAGCACCGCCTGGCCCTCGCGCCGGGCCCACTGGCCGGTCACCCGGCGCACGCGGACGATCCGCCCCTGCCAGCGGAACCGGATGGGGCGCATGGAGCCGTCCACGAACGCGGTGAGCACGTCCACGGGGTCGTTGTGGGATTCGAACATGGTCGCGGCTCATGTGCTGGCACCTCGGCCACTCTACTGCACAAATGAGCAGCAACGCAATCCCCACACCCGTCGGGCCCGCGACCGCCCTCAGACCGTCTGCAGGTACCGGTGCACCGAGTAGATCGCCGCCGAGCCCTCTCCGACCGCGGCAGCGATGCGGCGGTTGGCCCCCGAGCGCACGTCGCCGGCTGCGAACACGCCGGGCACGCTGGTCTCGAACATGAGCGGATCGCGCTCCAGCGGCCACGGCACCCTTCCGCGCGGCAGGTCGGGGCCGGTGAGGATGAAACCCTTCGCATCCAGCTCCACGAAGCCGGAGAAGTTCTCCGTATGCGGCGCCACGCCGATGAAGATGAACAGAGCCGTCGCGTCGAGCGCCTGTTGCACACCCGTGTTCGCGTCGCAGAGCGAGAGCCCGGTGAGGTGGTCCTCGCCGCACGCCTCGAGCAGCGTCGTGCCGGTGAGCACGCGGATGTTGCTCACCTGCCCGATCCGGTCGACGAGGTACTGCGACATGCGCGGGCTCAGCGACGGCGAGCGCACGAGCATGGTCACCGTGCGCGCGTAGCGCGAGAAGAACAGCGCGCCCTGGCCGGCCGAGTTGGCGCCGCCCACGATCGCCACGTCCTGGTCGCGATGGTAGACCGCCTCCGAGAGCGCGGCGCCGTAATAGATGCCGGCGCCGATCAGCGGCTTCACCCCCGGCAGCTCCAGCTCGCGCACGGACATCCCCGGCGCGAGCACGAGCGCGTGACACGACACCTCGTGGCCGTTCGCGAGCGTCACGATCCGGTACGGGTCCTCGCGTCGCAGGCCGGTGACGGGATGGCCGACCAGCATCTCGGCCCCGAACCGTCGCGCCTGTGCGACCGCGCGCTGCGCCAGGTCCGCGCCGGTGAGTCCGCCCGGGAAGCCGAGGTAGTTCTCGATGAACGAGCTGCTCCCCGCCTGGCCGCCCGGCGCGTGCTGCTCGATCAGGAGCACCTTCAGGCCCTCGGACGCTCCGTAGACGGCGTTCGCGAGCCCCGCCGGTCCGCCACCGACGATCACCAGGTCGTAGAACGGACGCGTCGCCCGGGTCTGCAGCCCGACTTTCGCCGCCAGCTCTCCGGTGGTGGGCGCGATCAGTTGACTGCCATCCGCACACAGCACCACCGGCAGCCGCGCGGGCTCGCCCGCGGCCGCGCCGACGAGCTCGCGCGCTGCAGCATCCTGCTCGATGTCGAGCCATTGGTAGGGCACCTGGTTGCGGGCCAGGAACTCGCGCACGACGTGGCTCTGCGGCGACCATTTCGAGCCGATGATGCGGATGCCCTCGAACACGGGGCGCGCGCGTCGTGACCAGCCTGAGAGCAGGTCGTCCAGGACCGGGTAGAGCTTCTCCTCCGGCGGATCCCAGGGCTTCATCAGGTAGTGGTTCAGCCCCACCTCGTTGATGGCAGCGATGGCGGTGCCGGTGTCGGCGTAGGCGGTGAGCAGCACGCGCACGGACTCCGGGTAGATCTTGCGCGCCTCGGCCAGGAACGCGATCCCGGTCATCGCCGGCATGCGCTGGTCGACGAGGAACAGCGCCACCGCGCTACCGCGGCGCCGGAGCTGGGTCAGCGCCTCGAGCGCCTCAGCGCCGGACGACGCCGTGAGCACGCGGTACTCGCCGCTGAAGTGCCGGCGGAGGTCGCGCTCGATCGCTCCCAGCACCTCGCGATCGTCGTCGACCGCGAGCAGGACAGGCTTAGCCACGCCGGGCCCGCTCCTCGAGCTTGCGCAGCGCCGGCTCGATCTCGGCGAGCGTGAAATGGGTGACGCCCACGATCTTCGCGGCGCTGCGGAACGCCGGCGGCACGATCCCGCGCGCCTCCGACTCGCTGTCCACGTCGACCATGATCCACGCCTTGTGCACGCCGCTCTTGCAGCCCCACTCGGCGTTGGTGAGGAAGTGGGACCCGGTGGAGAGGAAGATGTGCACGACACGTGTGCACTCGAGCGTGTCGGCCTCGTGCGGGACCTCGATCAGGAACCTCGGCACCTCAAGCCTCCTTAGGTCGTTGATACGGCAGCATGACGCGGAACTCCGTGCGGCCGGGCCGCGATTCCACCTCGAGCTGCCCCTCGTGCTCGCGCACGATGCGGCGGGCGATGTCCAGGCCGAGCCCCGTGCCCGAGCCCATGGGCTTGGTGGTGAAGAAGGGATCGAAGATCCGCGCCATGATCGTGTCCGGGATCCCGGGCCCGTCGTCGACGACGGTCACCACGACCCCTCTCGGCTGGCCCACGGCGGTCACCTCGATGTGGCCCGACTCGGGCACGGCGTCGATGGCGTTGGAGATCAGGTTCTGCCACACCTCGTTCAACTCGCCCCCGAGCCCCTCCACCCACGGCAGGTCCGCGGGCACGTGCAGGTCCACGGTGACGGACTTCGCCCGCGCCTTGGCTCCGAGCATGGTCAGCGTGTCGGAGAGCCCCTGCCCGATCTTCACGGGCTTGGGGACACGGGATTGGTCCATGTAGGTGAAGCCCTTGATCGCCGCCACCAGGTTGTGGATGCGCTTGGCGGCGCTCTCCACCTCGGAGGCGAGCGTGCGCGTGCGGTATCCCGCCACGAGCGTGCGGAGCGCGAACCCCAGCGCCTCGTCGCCCAGCGTGCGCACGAGCTGCTCGAGCTGGTCCACGGTGAGCGGCGTCTCGGCGAGCTCGTCCGCGGTGACGCCGCAGCCGCCGTGGCGCCGGACCCAGTCGGCGACCTCGTCCTCGCGATCGGCGCGCTCGAGGGGCGACAGGGTCGCGCGCGCGCCGGGCTTGTCGCAGCGGGCGCGCGCCGCGGCGACCACCGCGAGCTGCTCCGCGGAGAGGTGGACCGCGCCGAGCGCGAGCGCGCTCGCCTCCAGCTCGAACACGCGCGCGGCCAGCTCGCCGGCAGTACGCGCCAGCGCCGAGGCGGGGTTGTTGAGCTCGTGCGCAAGCCCGGCGGCGAGGCGGCCGAGCGACACCATCTTCTCCACCTGGAAGCCGCTGGAGGTGAACCGGCGCGCGCGGTCGATCATGATGTGGACCAGTGCGGCGGTGATCTGCTGGCAGGTGGCGATCATCTCCGGGAAGCAGCTGCCGCTCACCATGAGCAGCTCGCCGTCCTCGTCGACCGTGGTCATGCCCGGCGACGTCTGCATGCGCGAGAACGGCAGCAAACCGCCGACGTCGCCCGCGGTCCACTCCAGCACCTTCCGCGGTCCGTCGCCCAGGTCGACGCGGATGGAGAAGTGCCCGGCGAGCACGACGTAGAGGTCGCGGATCGGATCGCCCGCGCGCGCGACCACGTCTCCCTTGGTGATCTTCCGGAGCTTTCCGCGCGCGGCCAGCCACTCGAGCTGCTCGCGGGGAACGGTCCCGAGCGTGCGGTGTGCGGCCAGGCGTTCGACCAGCGCGGCCTCGATCACCGACGTGCTCCCCCCGTTTTCGCTGTGAACGGCCTCCCCGCGCCCGCGCGCCGGGGCTCAGGCCGCGCTCTCGGCCTTCTCCACCCGCAACGGCTCGCGCTTCAGGTCCAGCACGCGCCGGATCATCGACAGGAACGCGCTCGCCAGCATCACCACGGCGCCGAGCCACACCAGGTTGATGAACGGCTTGGTGCTCACCTCGACCGCCAGCGTCTGGCTCTCGCGCCCGTGCTCGATGCCCGGGAGCGCCAGCATCACGCGGCCGCCGTTGTTGGGATCGGCGGTGACGATCGACACCGTGCCGCCGCTCGGCAGGTAGGCCGACGTCATCATCGGCCGCCCGCCCCCCATCGTCACCTCCATCGTCGGCTTCAGCGGCACGGTGCGGCCGCCGATGTCGGCGATGACGTTCGCGGTGAGCTTCATCTTCCCGTCGCCCGGCTCGGGCAGGAAGCTCTCGAACGTGTACTTCACGTTCCCCACCTGCTTCGTCTCGCCGACCGAGAACCACGTGCCGCCGGCGCCGTCGGCACCCACCATCTCCAGCGGCGAGATGTAGATGTCGTGGGTGAGGAAGCGCTCGATGTGCGGCTTCTTCATGTAGCCCTGGTTGTACTCGCTCCAGTAGAACTTGGCGTTCGCGGTGAACGTGCGCCCATCGCCGTTGACCGCGATGATGGCGTGGTCCTTGCCTTCACGATCGCGCTGCATGCCCTGGAACACGAGGTCGTAGCCGAGCGCGTGCCGGCGCTGGCCCTGCGGCAGCTGCACCTGCGTGGCGAGGCCGTAGCCGCTCGAGGCGATGACGCCGATCAGCAGCACCGAGGCGCCCATGTGGCCGAGGAACGCGATGCCGTGCTTCCAGCTCGCCTTGAAGCCGCGCAGCGTCACCATGAGGTTCGAGGCCAGCGCGAACGACATCGCGAACACGATCGCGGCGGGGATGAACTGCCGCACGCCGGCGACGATGGCGACGATCGCGCTCAAGCCCGCGAACCCGGCCGCGGGGAGCGCCGCGCGGACGAACGACTCGGGCTCGTGCTGGCGCCAGCGCAGGAGCGGTGCGATGCCGAGCAGCAGGCCCATGGCGATCGCCAGCGGGCCGTTGACGAGGTTGTAGTAGCTGGTCTGCACGTTGCTCGGCGGCCCGAACAGCCGCGTGATCAGGGGCGCGCTCATGCCCACCGCCACCAGCACGCACATGAGCATGAACACCAGCTGACCGAGCCACATGAACGACTCGCGCGAGAACGCCCCCAGCTGCTCCTTGGCCCTGGGGATCTCGCGCAGCCGCGACAGCAGCAGGCCGTAGCCCGCGATCGCGGCCATGGCGATCATCGACAGCAGGAAGCCGCCGAGGCCGCCGGGGATCCGCCACTCGTCGCTCGCGGCGAAGCTGTGCACGCTGAAGTCGGCGAGCACGCCGCTGCGGGTCAGGAACGAGGCGTAGAGCACGAGCACGTAGCTCGTCACCGCGAGGAAGAAGTTCGTGCGCCGCAGCGACCCGGTCGCGCGCTGGACCAGCAGGCCGTGGAGCAGGCCGATGTTGCAGAGCCAGGGGATCAGCGAGCCGTTCTCGACCGGGTCCCAGCCCCAGTAGCCGCCCCAGCCGAGCACCTTGTAGGCCCAGACGCCGCCCATGATGAAGCCGGTGGCCTGGACCGCGGTGGAGAGAACCACCCACGGCAGCACGGGCTTCACCCAGCCGTCGTAGTCGCGTCTCACGAGCGCGGCGCAGGCGATCGCGAACGGCACCACGAACGACGAGAAGCCGGTGAACAGCACCGGCGGGTGGATCGTCATCCACCAGTCCTGGAGCAGCGGGTTCAACCCCGCGCCATCCGTGTACACGGCGCGGCTGGCGAGGAACGGACCGCGCACCACGCCCACGAACGTGAGCATGATGACCGGGAGGTTGAGGAAGAACATCGCCGGCTTGGTCAGCGGGCCCTTGAGCCTCAGGAGCACGAGCCCGAGCGTGGTCGTGAGCAGCGACCACAGGAGGAACGTGCCCTCCTGCCCGCCCCAGAACGCCGCGTAGACGTAGCGCACCGGCATGTCCCGCGACGAGTAGTCGTGGACGTACTGGTACTGGAACTGGTGGTTGAAGAGGATCCACCACAGGAACACCGCGCCGCCGAGGAGCGCCCCCCACTGCACGCGGAACGCGGTGCGAGCGATCGTGCCCGCGCGGTCGTGGCCGAGCAGCGCCGCGAACCAGCCGAACCCGGCGGTGAGCGCGCTCAAGAACGCGAGCCAGCACGCGACCTGTCCCCAGTTGAGCGCTCCGCCTCCCACGAGCGCACCGCCCACGAGCAGCGTGGGCAGCACGAGCGCCAGGGCAGTGGTCAGGGAGGTGCGGCTCAAGACGTTTTGCCCTTCGCGGCCTTGTCGGCCTCGGCCTGGTACTTGGACGGGCACTTGACCAGCAGCTGCTGGGCCTCGAAGTGATCGCCCTGGTACTTCCCGATCGCCACCACGCTCACCGCCTGGTCGAAGTTGCCGGGGATGACGCCGCGGTATTCGACCGGCATCACCGTGCCCTGCTCGTCGCGCAGGTTGAAGCGCAGGAACTGCTCCTGCGCCTTGAGGACGTAGTCCTTGTCCGCGAGCTTGCCGTTCACCTGGACCAGGCCGCTTGCCGTGCGCGCCTCGGCGAAGCCGATGTACGGCGTCATGGTCTTCTTGAAGCTCGTCACGCCCACGGCCGCCGCGGCGGCGAGCAGCACCACGGCGAGGATGATCTTCAAATTCATCGTTTCTCCACGTCGCGGACCCGGCGTTCCACGCGCAGGATCCAGAAGAACAGCAGCCCCCACAGCATCAGGGAGACGCCGAGCACAACCCAGTTGCGGTCCATTTCAGTCCTTGGGTATCAGGTGGCCAGGCGCCGCTCGAGCCGGGACACGCGCACGCGCAGCGACTGGAGCCATGTGTAAAGGAACGTGAACCCCAGCAGCATGGAGAAGAAGCACCAGCGGATCATGGGGTCCATGTCGATCTTGCCGCTGCCATTGATGATCGGGTCCGGGTGCAGCGTCGAGTAGATGCGGGGCACGACGAACATGAGCGGCGGCACGGCGACGAAGGCGAGGATGGAATAGATTGCCGACAGCCGCGCGCGCTTCTCCTCGCCCTCGATGCTCGCCCGGAGCGCGAGATAGGCGCCGTAGATCAGGAGCACGAAGAAGATGCTGGTCTCGCGCGGGTCCCAGTTCCACCACGAGCCCCACATCGACTTGGCCCAGATGGAGCCGGTGACCGTGGCGACGACGCAGAACACGAACCCCAGCTCGGCGGCCGCGGCGGCGTGGTCGTCGTTCCGGAGGTCGCGGCGGATCAGGTAGAGCATGCTGTTGATCATCGACCAGCCGAGCGCCAGCACGGTGACCCAGGCGGAGGGGATGTGGAAGTAGAGCACCCGGGTGGTCTCCTGGAGCACGGGGACCAGCGGGGCGCTGAGCAGGGCCACGACCATGGTGGCCGCGATCCACACGAAGATCAGCCAACGCCAGAGCATGTGGTTGCGGGGCGCCGCGGGGGCCCGTCCCCCAGGGACGGGTCAGGCCGCACCCCGAACTAGTCCTCCCAGAGATGGTCGTAGAGTAGCAGGCTGACGCCGAACAGGGCCACCGCGTAGGCTGCGAGCAGCCGCGCATCCGAGGCAATGGGCATTCCGTCCCATTGCGCTCGGGTGCCCGACACGCCCGAGGCGAGAACGGGCAGGAGGAGCGGCAGCGACACGGCCGCGAACAGCGCCCCGCGGCTGCGCGTCTGCGCGATGACCGCCCCCACCAGCGTGCTAGAGGCGGCGAGCGACAGCGTGCCGAGGCCGAGGATGGTCAGGAACTGGGGTAAGCGGAGCGGCGGGGCGCCGGTCAGGACCATGAAAAGTGGCACCGTGATCGCCTCCACCACGCACAGGAACAACAGGTTGAAGAGCAGCTTGCCGACCGCGATCTGGGTCGGGCTCGCGACCAGGCGCAGCATGAGCAGCGTGCGGCTCTCCATCTCGCGCACGAAGGCGTGGCTCATGGACGACAGCGCGGCGAAGAGCAGCGTGATCCACAGCAGCGCCGAGAGCATCTCCGGCTGGTCGGGCATGCGGCCGGCCGCGAACGTGACCGCGGTCAGGCTGGTGACCGCGAACAACACCGCCGCGTTCAGGCCATAGCGCGTGCGCCACTCGCTGCGGCACTCCTTACGCAGGATCGCCCAGACCGTGGCCATGGAGCTCGAGGTGCCGTTCGACAAGCTGGATCTCCTCAGGGTCGTTGGTGGCGAGCAACACGAGACCGCGCGCCGCGTGGCGCGCGACCACGTCGCGGACGGCTTCCCGGCCGCTCTCGTCCAGGTGGCTCCCCGGCTCGTCCAGGAGCAGGATCGCTGGTTCGTGAAGCAAGGCGAACGCCAGCCGGAGCCGCTGCTTCATGCCGCTGGAGAACGAAGCGACGCGGTCAGCAGCGCGGGTGCCGAGCCCCACGCGGTCCAGCGCCGCCGCGGCCGCGCGCACGGGCGATCCGAGGCCGTGCGCCTCGGCGGCAAAGACCAAATTCTCCTCGGCGGTGAACTCCTCGTAGAACGACAGCTCAGGGCTCGCGAGCCCGAGCACATGGCGGCGATCCGCGGGCCCGTGGTCGCGTCCACCCACCTGCACGGTACTGGTGCCACTACTCGGGCGCAGCAGCCCGGCGACGATACGCAACAGCGTGCTCTTGCCGCAGCCGTTGGGGCCGGTCACCGCCACGGCGCCGGGCGAGGCGAACTCGAAGTCCAGGTCGCACACGCCCGTCGCGCGCCGGCCATAGCGATGCGTGAGCTTCGAGGCGACGACGCGGGCGGCCGGGGCTTCGGTCACGCGCCGGCCCCGCGCGCGGGGGCCGTTCCTCGCAGGGGTACGCCCGCGGCCGGGGGCAGCTCGGCGAGCAGGCGCTCGAGCTCGGGCAGCACGCGCGCGCGCGCCTGCTCGCGCGTGCCGCGCAGCATCACGCCCGCCGCGTGCGGATGGCCGCCGCCACCCAGGCGCGCACACACGCCGTCGATGTTCACGCGACCCGTCGAGCGCAGGCTCACCTTCACGCGCCCGGGCTCCACCTCGCTGAACAATGCCACCGCCTCCACGCCCTCGATCGCGCGCGGCAGGTCCACGAGCCCCTCGGTGTCGGCGCCCGAGAGCCCGTGGCGCTGGAACTGCTCGGGCGTCGCCTCGATCACCACGAGCTGGCCGCCGTGGCGCATCTCCAGTGCCGTGAGCGCCTCGCCGAAGAAGCGCAGCCGGCCCGGCGGTGCGCTCTGGTGGACGCGCGACATCACCTCGGAGACGTCCACGCCCAGCTCCACGAGATCCGCCGCCATGCGCAGCGCGCGCGCGTCGGTGTTCGAGTAGCGGAAGTTGCCGGTGTCGGTGGCGAGCCCCACGTAGAGCGCCATCGCGGACACGGCATCGATCGGTGCGCCGGCCTCGCGCATCAGCTCGTAGACCAGCACCGCGGCCGCGGCGCACTCCGGCTCGATCACGTTCACCTGGCCAAAGCCGTCGTGCGTGACGTGGTGGTCGACGATCGCGACCGCGATCACATGGCGCGCGATGTGCTCGGCGAGCCGTCCGATCCGCTGCTTGTTGCCGGTGTCGATGACCACGAGCGCCTCGGCCTCGGCGAAGCGCGTCTCCGCGAGCGGCTCGCTGTAGACCTCGATCGGGCCCTCGTCGGCGAGCCAGGCGAACGCCTTCGGCGTCGGCGAGTCGTTCAAGATGCGCACCTGCTTGCCCGCGGCGCGCAGCCAGCGCGCGAACGCCACCTCGCTGCCGATGGCGTCGCCGTCGGGGTTCACGTGCGTGGTGAGGAGGAAGCGCTGGTGCCGGGCGATGAACGCGTGGAGCGCGGCGCGCTCCGGACGGGCGGGCGCCTGGCTCACGAGGTCGCGGCCCGGACGACCTCGTTCAGGAACCACGCGTGCACGCGGCGGTCGGCGGTCAGCTCGGGGTGGAACGTGAGCGCCACGGCGTTCCCCTGGCGCACGCCCACCGGCTCGCCGTGGTAGCTCGCGAGCACCTCGACGTCCTTCCCCACCCGGGTGATACGCGGGGCGCGGATGAACACGCCCGGGATCGTGCCGCCCAGCGCCGGGGCATCGACTTGGTCGGTGAACGAGTGCACCTGGCGGCCCCAGGCGTTCCGCGCCGTGGTCACGTCCAGCACGCCGAACGTGGGCACCGGCAGCTTGTCGGCGTCGCGCGAGAGGAGGATCAGCCCCGCGCAGGTGCCGAGCACGGGCCGCTCGCGCACGAACGCTTCGAGCGGCGCGCGCAGCCCGGTCGAGGCCAGCAACCGCAACATCGTGGTGGATTCTCCGCCAGGCAGCACGAGCGCAGCCAGTGCGGGTGACAGATGCTCGGGCAGCGACACACGCACCGGCTCGCAGCCCAGCTCGGAGAGCGCGGCCGCGTGCAGCGCGAAGTCGCCCTGCAGGCTCAGCACGCCGATGCGCGGGCGCGCGTCCGCTCTCGGCGCCTCGGGCGCCCGTGCCTGGCGAGCGGCCCTCGCGACCGGGCGAGGGGACGAGCCGGCGCGCGCGCCGCCGGCGGCGTGACGCTTGGGCCTACCAGCCACGCTTCGCAAGCAGCTCGCCTTCCGAGAGCGTCTCCAGCGAGATGCCCCGCATCGCCTGCGGCAGCCCGGAGCTGATCTCCGCCAGGAGCTCCGGGCGATCCCAGTTCGCCACCGCCTGCACGATCGCCTTGGCCATCCGTTCCTGCGATTCGCGCGCATCCCGCGCCCCGGGCTCCCCCACCTCGAAGATGCCCGAGCCCACGAACACGGCCTCGGCGCCGAGCTTCATCATCAGCGCCGCGTCCGCGGGCGTGGCCACACCGCCGGCGGCGAAGTTCGGCACCGGCAGCTTGCCCGTCGCCGCCACCTCGCGCACCAGCTCGAACGGCGCGCCCAACGTCTTCGCTTCCGCCATCAGCTCGTCGGCGGTGAGCGTGGTGAGGCGCTTCATGTGCGAGACGACGGCGCGCATGTGGCGCACCGCCTCGACCACGTTGCCCGTGCCCGCCTCGCCCTTGGTGCGGATCATCGCCGCACCCTCGCCGATCCGGCGCAGCGCCTCGCCGAGGTCGCGGCAGCCACACACGAACGGCACCTTGAATTCGTGCTTCCAGACGTGGTTCGCCTCGTCCGCGGGCGTCAGCACCTCGGACTCGTCGACGAAGTCGATCTCGAGTGCCTCGAGGATCTGCGCCTCGACGATGTGGCCGATCCGGCACTTGGCCATGACCGGGATGTCGACCGACTGCTGGATCTTCTTGATCATCGACGGGTCGCTCATGCGCGCCACGCCGCCGTGCTTGCGGATCTGCGACGGGATGCGCTCGAGCGCCATGACCGCGGCCGCGCCCGCCTCCTGCGCGATCTCGGCCTGCTCGGCGTTCATCACGTCCATGATCACGCCGCCCTTGAGCATCTCGGCGAGTCCCACCTTCAACCGGAACGCCTCGCTCATGGAGCCGGGGCCCGCGGCCGCCGATGACTTCACGCCATCGCCATGGCCATTGCCCCGGCCCGCTGCACCCGCCTGCTTCGTACGCTTCAGGTCCACGTGCTCCTCCTCTACTCGCGCCAGCCGGCGGCCGGCGCTCACGATTCCTTCACACGGCTCGCTGCCCGGCGAGCGCGCGCAGGCGCTCCACGATCGGCGGCGTCACCTCGCCGATCCGGGCCACCTCCTCCTCCGTCGTCGACTCGCCGAGCGAGAAGCGCACGCTGGCGTGCGCGTCCTCGGCGTCCAACCCCATCGCCAGCAGCACGTGGCTCGGTCCCGTCTCGGCGCTGCTGCAGGCGCTGCCGGTCGAGACCTGGATGCCGGCACGGTCGAGCTCGTGCAGCACCGCCTCGCCGTCGACGCCGGTGAAGCACACGTTGACGATGCCGCCCACGCGGCGGTTCAAGTCGCCGTTCAATCGCGTGTCGGGCACGCCCGCGAGCAGCTCCGCGAGCAGCCGCTCGCCGAGCGCGGCCGACCGCGCCACCAGCCCGGCGTCGAGCTCCGCGAGCGTCGCCAGGCCGGCGGCCATCGCGAGGTCGTTCGGCGCGAACGTCGAGCCGTGGCGCACCGCG
>DATLUU010000069.1:0-8916 GCA_035577885.1 Verrucomicrobiia bacterium | reverse complement strand
CTCGCGTCGCGCCACTTGGCCCAGCCGCCGGTCTGCGCCACGAACGAGCTGGAGACGAGGTGGCCGAGCGCCCACAGCACGCCCCCCTCGCTCTCCCCCGCCGCGAGCAGCCGCTCGAGTCGGAGCGCGGCCTGCGCCGCGTCTCCCTGCGCCACGGCGAGAAGGTATTCCGCCAGCCCCGCGCCCACGCTCGGCGCGGTGAGCGCCGCGACGTGCTGCTTCGTCACCACGCCCTTGGCGCCGGCGAGTGCGGCGAGCTTGCCGGTCTCGTTCATGAACGCGATCGCGTCGTCCTCGCAGGTCTCGAGCAGCGCCTCGAGCGCGCCGGGGTCGGCCTTGCAGCCTTGTGCCGCGAGCCGGAGCGCGCCCCAGCGCAGCAGCTCCGGCGGCTCCGGACGGTCGGCCACCACCCGCACCGCGCACGCGGCGCGCAGCGGTGCCAGCGTCTTCCGCACCGTCTCCGCCTCGGACTCGACCAGCACCAGGCACGAGCCGCCGGCCGGCGTCGCTAGCCCGGCAGCAAGCGCTTCCACGCGCTTCTCGCTCCGGCCGAGATCCTCGACCTCCAGCACCAGCGTCAGCTCCCGCGGCGCGAACAGCGACACGTTCTGGAACGCGGCGAGGATCTGGTCGACGTCGTGCTCGCCGGGCCGCATCACCCGCGCCTGCGGCGCCTCGGGCACGGCGGCGGCCCAGCAGCGGCGGAACTCGGCGAGGAACGCGGCCTTCACCGCCTCGTCGGAGCCCTCGAGATAGATCGTGGGCGGGAACTCTCCCCGGCTCGCCCGCTCGAGCAGCGCCAGCGGCGCCATGGCGGCGGCCGGGCGCGAGGGTCTCGCCGCGGGCGCGCGCTTCACCGGCGCGGCCATCGCCGCCTCACCAGCCTTCGACGCTGCGGCTGAGGATCTCGTCCGAGATCTTGTTGATGGCTTCTTTGCGTCCATCCAGCTCCGTCTGTGCCGCCTGCCCGGGCACGTCCTGCACGTAGTAGTTGGCGGTCTTCACGATCTCGCCGCTCCACAGCTCGCGGTTCTTCACCAGGTCCTTGAACGTCACCTCCACGGCCACGGTGATGCGGTACTCGTTCGACGTCTGGTTGTTCGTGAACCCGAACACGACGTTCTTGTACTGCGTCACCTTGCCGTGGATCACCGAGTTCGCGGACTTCTCGTCCACGACCTTCAGGTGATTGTCCTGGACGAAGCGCAGGATCACGGCGTTCGTGATCTCCTCCTCGAGCCGCGCTTCGGGCGTGCCGTTCTCGAACACCGGGATCGCCACGGTCTTCAGGTGCGGCGGCAGCAGCGCCGGGCTCGCGGTGTAGCCGCAGCCGGAGCTGAGCCAGCAAAGCGCCGCGGCCGCGAGCGCGAGCCTTCCGGCTGCGCCCGGGCCGCGGGCGACGCTGCGTTGCTGCGGTGGATCAGGCGGCGTTGGGATGATTCGTCAGCCCCTGGCCTTCGGGGTGGATGTCGTAGAGCTTCATCCGGTAGCGGAGCTTGTCACGCTTCAGGTTCAGGAGCTCCGCCGTGCGGCTCTGGTTCCACCTTGTAGCACTCGAAGCGCGCAGTATCAAGGCTCGCTCCAGCGACTCGACGAGCGCCTCGAACGCGATGCCGGTCGAGGGCATCACGCCCTGGAGCGCCTCGTCCACGCGCTGGCCGAGCGTGGTGTCGCCCGCCGCGCGTGGCCGCGCCGCGAGCTTCAGGTGGTGCGCCTCCAGCACCTCGGCCTTCTCCAGCAGCACCGTGCGCTCCATGAGGTTCTTGAGCTCACGGATGTTGCCGGGCCAGGGATAGTCGTTCAGCACCTGCTCGGCGGACTCGCCGATGCCGCGGAACGGCTTCTTGAACTGCTTCGCGAACCGCTCCATGAACAGCCGCGCCAGGGGCAGGATGTCCTCGCGGCGGTCGCGCAGCGGCGGCACCAGGAGCGGCACCACCTTCAAGCGATAGTAGAGGTCCTCGCGGAACCCGCCCTCGCGGACCATCTTCTCCAGGTCCTGGTTCGTGGCGGAGATGACGCGCAGGTTGACGGCGATGTCCTTGGTGCCGCCGACGCGCCGGAACGTGCGCCGCTCGAGCACCCGGAGCAGCTTCACCTGCAGCATCGGCGCCAGCTCCCCGATCTCGTCCAGGAACAGCGTGCCGCCGTTCGCCATCTCCATCATGCCCAGCTTCTGCGCCCGGGCGTCGGTGAACGCGCCCTTCTCGTGGCCGAACAGCTCCGACTCGAGCAGCTCGGAGGGGATGGCGGCGCAGTTGATCTCCACGAACGCCTGCGCGTGACGCGCGCTCATGCGATGGATGAGGTTCGCGAAGTACTCCTTGCCGGTGCCGCTCTCGCCCTCGATCAGCACGCTGGTGGTGTCGCCGCGTGCCACCTGCTCGGCGATCGCATACGTCTCCTGCATCGCCGGGCTCGAGGAGTGCAGGAACTCATCGTCGCTGAACGCCTGGTTCCGCAGCCGCCGCAACTCGAGCCACATCTTCTGCGACTCGAGCGCGCGCGACGTCAGCGCCAGCAGCTCCTCCTGCTCGAACGGCTTCTTCATGAACCAGTAGGCGCCGGCGCTCATGGCCTCGACGGCGGTGTCCAGCTCGCCGAACGCGGTCATCAGGATCACGGCGACCTCCGGCTGCACGCGCTTGATCTCGCGCAGCAGCTCGAGCCCGTTGCCGTCCGGGAGCTTCAGGTCCAGGAACGCGAGGTCGGGCATGTCGCGCTCCACGGCCACGCGCGCCTCGCGGACGCTGCCGACGCCGGTCACGGCGTGGCCCTCGTCCTCCAGCGCTTTCACGACGAAGTGGCGGATCGAATCCTGATCCTCCACCACCAGGATGTTGACCTTGCTCATCGCACACCTCCGTGGGGGTCCAGTGGCAGTTCCAAAGTGAAGGTCGCGCCGCGGCCGGGCTCGCTGTCGACGGCCAGCGTGCCGCCGTGGCGCTTGACGATCTCGTGGGTGACGTAGAGCCCGAGGCCGGTGCCCTTGGGCTTGGTGGTGAAGAACGGCTCGAACAGCGTCTGCCGCGTGTGCGCGTCGATGCCGGCGCCATCGTCCGACACGCTCGCCGTGAGCGCCGCGCCCGAACGGCCGCGCGCGAGCTTCACGTGCACGCTCGCGCCCTGGGGCGAGGCCTCGGCGGCGTTCTTCAACAGGTTGATGAACACCTGCTGCATCTGGTCGGCGTCGTGCGGCGCGGGCGGCAGGCCGGGCTCGACCACGCAGTCCATGCGCACGCCCTTCTCGTCGAACAGCGCCTCCAGCGAGCGCCCGGCCCGGCGCACGGTGTCCTCGAGCGGCCGGGGGCTCAGGTCGAGCTTGCGCGGGTGGGTGACGTCGAAGAGCTGTTGCACGATGCGGTCGAGGCGCTTGATCTCGTTGCGCACGAACTCCAGGTTCTCGGCCTCGGCCGGCCGGTCGGCAAGCGCCTTCGCCAGCCGGCCCACGCCCATGCCGATCCCGGTGAGCGGGTTCCGGATCTCGTGCGCCACGCTCGAGGTGAAGCGGCCGAGGGCTGCGAGCTGGTCCATCTGCCGCGCGCGCTCTTCGGCGGCTCGTAGCGGCGTGAGGTCGAGGAAGGTGGCGAGCGCGCCGTAGGCGTGGTCCTGCTCGTCGCGGAGCCGCGACGTGGTGAGCCGCACCGGGAGCGGCGCACCCGAGGCGGTGCGGAGCATCAGCTCGCGGCCGACCGCGGGCCTGCCCGTCGACAGCGTGCCCGCGATCTGGTCGTCGGCCTCGTCGCCCATCAGCGTGCCGGCGTCGATGCCCACCGCCGAGGCCTCGTCGAAGCCGAGCAGGTCCTGGGCGGTGCGGTTCATGCTCAGCGCGCGCCCATCGGTGCCGAACGCGACCAGCGCGCCGGGCATCGAGTCGAGGACGTCGGCGAGGAAGCGCCGGCTCCTCGACAGCTCGTGGACGAGCCACGCGTTCTCGAGCATGGGCGCGATCGTCGACGCCGCGGATTCCAGCCGCGCGCGCTCGCCGGGCGGCACGGGAGGCGCGTCGGGGCCGCGTGCGGCGGCGAGCACGCCGAGCCCGGGCTCCACGACCACGCACTCCAACCACTCGTGGCGCGCGAACACCGGCGCCAGCGGGTGCTCGCGCGGCAGCACGAGCGCGCGCTGCGGCGCCGCGGCCGCGAGCGGGTCACCGGACAGTGCCGCGGGGATGGCGCCGGCGGCGCGCGTCAGCGCCACCTCGACCGGCGTCAGCCCGCCGGACCACGCCCACGTGCCCGTGAGAACGCCGCGCTCGGCGTCGACGAGCAGCAGCCCCACCTGCTCCACCCCCATCGCGCCGCGCAGGTAGCGGGCCACGAGCCGCGTCGCCTCGCCGGCGTCGCGCGTCGCGGTGAGCGAGGCCGCGACCTCGCGCAGCGACACCAGCTGCACGTTGGCCTCGATCAGCCGGCGGTGGCTGCGCTCCAGGTCGTCGACGAGCTGGGCGACCACGGGCACGAGTGCGGCCGGGTCGTCGAGCGCGGCCATCGCCGGTGCGCCCGCGCCGGGTGCGAGACCCCGCACCTCCTCGACGCGGCGCAGCAGCGCGCCCAGCTCCTCGCGGTTCGATTCGGTCATGGAAAGCGGACCGTCTCGCGCCGCCGGAGGGGACCGGATGCGCGGTCTTCAGGGAGACCGCCGCCACCGTCGTCGTCAGGGCGGGAGGACGACGGGGCGGATGCATTACTTCAACTTGAAGTTTTACTTCAACTGCAGCTTCAGGCCTGGTCGACGAACTCCCGGACCGTCAGCGCCACGTAGCGGACCTGGTCCTCCGAGAGCTCGGGGTAGATCGGCAGCGCGATCGTCTCGTGCGCGGCCGCCTCGGAATGCGGCAGGTCCCCCACCTTGTAGCCGAGGTGGGCGAAGCACTTCTGCAGGTGCAGCGGCACCGGGTAGTAGATCTCGCAGCCGATGTTGCGCTCGCCGAGGTGCTTCTTCAGCTCGTCGCGCTTGGGCACGCGCACCACGTACTGGTTGTAGATGTGCCGCGTGCGCGGGTCGTGGTACGGCCGGCCGACGCGAGAGCCCTCGAACAGCGCGTTGTAGAGCGCGGCGTTCTTCGCGCGCTTCTCGCTCCAGCGATCGAGGTGCTTCAGCTTCACGCGCAGGATCGCGGCCTGAAGTGCGTCGAGGCGCGAGTTCGTGCCGACGAGCGAGTGGTAGTACTTCGGCTTCGCGCCATGGTTGCACAGCAACCGCGCGCGCTCGGCCAGTTCGGCGTTGCCGGTCGTGATCATGCCGCCATCGCCCGCGCCGCCCAGGTTCTTGGAGGGGAAGAACGAGAACGTGCCGAAGTCGCAGTTCGAGCCCGAGCGCCTGCCCTCCCACTCCGAGCCGATCGACTGCGCCGCGTCCTCGATCAGGTAGATCTGGTGCTTGTCGCAGATCGCCTTCAGCGCCGGCAGGTCGCAGCACTGGCCGTAGAGCGACACCGCCACCACGGCCTTGGTCCGCGGCGTGATCGCGGCCTCGAGGCGGTGCGGATCCAGGTTGTAGGTGCGCGGGTCGACGTCCACGAACACCGGCGTGGCGCCGTTGTTGGCGATGGTGCCGGCGGTGGCGAAGAACGAGTAGGCGGGCGAGATGACCTCGTCGCCGGGGCCGATGTCGAGCGTCCACATCGCGATCAGCAGCGCGTCCGTACCCGAGGCGCAGGCGACGGCGTGCTTCACCTGCGAGTAGCGCGCCACCTCCTCCTCGAGGCCCGTGATCTCGGGGCCACCGATGAAGTGGCAGCTCTCCATGACCCGGCGCACGGCGTCGTCGATCTCGGCGCGGATGGTGTCGTACTGCGCGCGCAGGTCGAGGAGCGGGACCTTCATGGCGGTGACGTTCGTGGGCATCTTTGCGGCTTTCTCCGGCAGGCCGGGGTTGCGGAAGGGGTCAGGCGTCGACCCAGCCTTGGTTCTCGAGCAGCTGTTCGGGGGGCACAGCCCGCCAGGCGCGCGCGGGCTTGCCCACGACGATGGTGCGGGCCGGCACGTCGCGCGTCACGGTGGAGCCGGCGGCGACAAGGCCATCCTCGTGGATGGTGACGCCGGGCAGCGTCACGCTGCCGGCGCCGATGCGCCCACCCTTCTTCACCGTCACGCCCTTGAAGTGCTTGAAGCGCTCCTGCGTGCGGCCGACGAAGTTGTCGTTGGAGGTGACCACGCCGGGGGCCACGAACACGCGGTCCTCGAGCGTCGAGTACGCGCACAGGTAGCATTCGCTCTCGAGCTTGCAGTAGCGGCCCACGGAGCAGAAGTTCTCGATGGTGACGCCACGGCCGACGATGGTGCCGCGGCCCACGGTGACGTTCTCGCGCACGGTCGCGAGGTCCGCCATCAACACCTTGGCGTCGATCGCGGCGCCGCGGTAGAGCACGACGCCGGTGCCGACGATGCAGGTGTCGCCCACGGTGAGCGGCGGCAGCTCCTGCTCCTTGGTCGTCGCCGAGTTGGCCGCCTTCATCGGCGTCTTGCCGAGCGAGGCGTGGTCGTCGATGCGCACGTTGGCGCCGATCACGGTGTCGGCGTGGATCACCACGTGGTGCCCCACGCGGCAGCCGTCGCCGAGGGTGACGTTGGCGCCGACGACGCAGTACTCACCGAACGTGGTCCCCGCCCCCACCTTGGCGGAAGCGTGGATCACGCAGGTGGCCGGCGCGCTGGCGGTGCTCACGCCACCTCCTGCGGCAGCGGCTCGATCGCCACCGGCTTGCCGCCGCTCTTGAGCGAGCGCTGTGCGGCGTCCAGCACCTTCACCACGCGCAGGCCGCCGATGCCGTCGGAGAGCGGCCGCTTGCGCTCGCGCACGCACTCGACGAAGTGCAGGCACTCGAGCTTCAACGGCTCCTGCAGCGAGATCTTCGGGATCAGGATGTCGCCCGAGCGCACCGTGAGCGCGTCGCCGTAGCTCACCACCTGGCCGGTGCGGATGTCGACGCCTTTGTCATAGACCTTGATCTTCTCGCTCGCCTCCATGTCGTCGAACACCACCATCTTCTGGCTGCCGACGACGGTGAACTTGCGCAGCTTGTGCGGGTCGAGCCACGACACGTGCGCGTGCGCCGTCTGGCCGCTCGGGAAGCGCAGGTCCACGAACACCACGTCCTCCACGTCGGGCTGCAGGAACGCCTGGCCGCGCGCGACGACGTCGACGGGCTCCTGGTCGATCAGGTGCAGAATCACCGACAGGTCGTGCGGGGCGAAGCTCCAGAGCGCGTTCTCGTCCTGGCGCACCTTCCCCAGGTTCACGCGCTGGCAGTAGATGTAGAGCAGGTCGCCGATCGCGCGCTCGGTCACCGCCTTCTTGAGGTACGTGACCCCGGGGTGGTAGAGCAGCAGGTGCCCGACCATGAGGATCCGGCCCTTGGCGCGCGCCAGGCGGCAGAGCTCGTCGGCGTGGCCGACTTCGAGCGTCAGCGGCTTCTCGACGAACACGTCCTTCCCCGCCTCGAGCAGCGCCTTGGCGAGCGAGTAGTGGCTCACCGCGGAGGCGGACACGACCACGCCCTGCACCTCGGCATCGCGCGCCACGTCGGCGACGTTCGCGACCGCGCGCACGCCCGGGTACTGGGCGGCCGTCCGCGCCAGCCGCTGCGCGTCCGCGTCGCACACCGCGACCAGGCGCGCCCCGGGCAGCGTGGCGTAGTTGCGGACCAGGTTGGCGCCCCAGTCCCCCGTCCCCACGACGGCGATGCCGATGCGATCCGACAGACTCGACCTCCTGGAAGATGGCTCGAGATGCGTAGGTGATGGGGTCCGGAACGCGACAGGGTATCGAGGCCCCGTCGGGCGGTCAACGCGCGCGGGCGGGCAAGTGGTAAAGAAACGCCGCGTCCGCCCCGCACGCGGTCACGCCGCCAGCCGGTCCATCCCCTCCACGCGATTCCGTCCGTTCCGTTTGGCAATGTAGAGCGCGCGGTCGGCGGCCTCGATCAGCCCCGTCACCGAATCCGCGTCCTCGGGATAGTTCGCGATCCCGACGCTCACGGTGATCGAGCCCGGCGCCGCGAGCGGGAACGTGTGTTCCTCGACCCCGGCCCGCAGGCGCTCCGCCACCGTGGCCGCGCCCGTGCGATCGGTCTGCGGCAGGATCACGGTGAACTCGTCGCCGCCGTACTTCGCCACCAGGTCCCACGAGCGCACCTGCTGCGCGAACAGCTGCGCGATCTCCCGCAGCAGGTGGCTGCCGCGCAGGTGGCCGTTGCGGTCGTTGTAGTGCTTCAGGTTGTCCACGTCCACCATGAGCACGCTGAGCGGCTGCCGGAAGCGCGTGGCGCGCTTGACCTCGCGGCGCATGGCGGACTTGAGGTAACGGTAGTTGAACACCTGCGTCAGGTCGTCGGTGACCGCGAGCTTCTCCAGGTTCTCGGAGAGCCGCAGGTTGTCGATCGTCGCCGCCGCCCAGGCCGCGAGCAGCGCCAGCGGGCGCGCGTCACGGCTGGTGAAGCGCGTCGCGCCCGCGGCGCGGTGCACGGCGAGGTAGCCGTTCTGGCCGTCCTGGAGCCGCACCGGCACGAAGAGCGCGGGCCCCGGCGTCACGCCCGGGCACGCGGCCGCGGAGTCGACGCCGGCGAGATCCGCGAACGCCCGCGGCTGGCTCGCGCGCAGAACGCTGCGCTCGAACGGGCCCGGGCGGTAGGTCTCGCCCAGCGCGTCGGGCTGGCTCTGCCCGCGCCGCAGCACGCTGCGCTCGAACGCGCGCGCGCCGCCGAGGACGAGCACGCCGCCGTCCGCCTCGGTGAGGAGCAGCGCCAGTGAAAGTGTGGTGTCGAGCACGCCCGCGCGCGTCCTGCCGCTCGAGCGTCCCGAGAGCTCCACGAGTGAAGCCAGCAACCGTTCGCGTCCCGGCATGGTTCCTTCCAAGGTGCCTTGAAGTGACTGGGTGAAAACCCACGCCGGTGTCGCAACGGTCATGCCATGG
>DATLUU010000068.1:0-5098 GCA_035577885.1 Verrucomicrobiia bacterium | reverse complement strand
CCGGTCTGGACCGGCGTCCCCAAAGGTTTTCCCGCTCGAGCCACCGTGGCCTGGATCTGCGCGTTCATCTCCCTGGGCTCTGGCCTCGGTCTGATGTGGCGGCGCACGGCCGCCATCGCGTCACGCGTGTTGCTCGGCTTCCTGGTGCTGTGGATGTTGCTCTTCCGCTTGCCGCTCCTCGTGCGCGCGCCCAGGGCCTCGGAGGCGTGGTGGGTCTGCGGCGAGACCGCGGTGATGACGGCGGCTGCGTGGGTCCTGTTCGTCTGGTTCGCGGGCGACCGCGTTGGCTCGCGCCTGGGCTTCGCCACCGGCAATCGGGGCTTGCGGATCGCGAGCGTGCTCTACGGCGTCGGGCTGATCCCGTTCGGCGTCGCGCACTTCACGTTCCTCCAGCGCACGGTGAGCATGGTGCCGGCGTGGCTGCCGTGGCACCTGGCGTGGGCCTACTTCACCGGCGCCGCATTCGTGGTGGCCGGCGTCGCGATCGTCCTCGGCCGGTTCGGGCGGCTCGCGACCACGCTCTCCGCGCTGCAGATGGGACTGTTCACGCTGCTCGTGTGGGGACCCATCCTGATCGCCGGGCCGGACGCAGCGAATTGGGACGAGATCGTCGACTCCTGGGCGCTCACGGCTGCCGGCTGGCTCGTGGCAGAAAGCTATCGCGGCGGCCGCGCCGGCTGAGCGTTCCGAACTCCGATCCCCACGCCCATGGATCCCGAGGGGCGTGGTGCGTCGTCCGTGGCTAGTCGCGGACCAGTGACTTCAGCGCGTCGACCCGGCGGACGATCTCGGCGCGGTCCATGTTGCGAAAGCGCACCGGGAGCAGGCTCTTGCTCGTGCACTCGAGCACCGCCACGAGGGTCTGCAGCTCGATCTCGGTCGGGTACGATGGCGGCACGAAGTCCTCGAGCGCCGCGCGGACGTCGGCCGCGTCGACATCCGCGTCGCCCTCCAGTGCGCTCTTCATCCGCGCGCGGGTGAGGATCGCTTCGATGTCGGCGCCGGACAACGCCAGCGACGTGTCCGCGAAGAGCGCCTCGATGTCATCGGCTGCGACCTTCGAGCCCGACTTGCGCAGCATCGCCCGAAGCAGCGCGCGGCGCTCCTCCCCGGATTCGGGGTAGAACAACGCCAGGTGCTCCTCGGCGCGGCCCTGTCGCTTGAGGTCGACGGGCAGGAGATCGGGCCGGCAGGTCAGCAGGAACCACACCACCTTGCCGCGCAACTCCGTGTTGCCCATGAACTGCGCGATCTGCGCGAACACGCGGTTCGAGACGCCGCTGTCGCCGTCGCTCGACCGGTCGCCGAGCTGGGCATCGGCCTCGTCGACGATCACCGCGATCGGGCTCATCGCCTTGAGCAGTGCCAGCACGCGCTCGAGGTTCCCCTCGGTGACGCCCTGCCACATGCTGCGGAAGTTCTTGAGCGTCACCGCCGGGATCCCGACCTCGCCGGCGAAGCACGTGACCAGGAAGGTCTTCCCCGTCCCCACCGGACCGCACACGACGTAGCCCATCGGCAGCACCTCGGTCCGCGAGGCATGGATCGCCGTGGCCGCGTTCTGCAGGCGCGTCTTGGCCTCGGTGAGACCGGCGACGTTCGAGAGGTTGAACCGGCTCTGCACGAACTCGAGCATGCCGGCGCACTCGGCCTCGATGACCTCCTTCTTGCGGTCGAGGAGCACGCGCATCGTCAGCGGCTGGCGGCTCTCGGTCGCTGCGGCGATCAGGCTCTGGATCTGGATCCGCTTGAGCCCCGCGGTGAGCTTGGCGAGCAGATCGACCCCGGTCTCGGAGCCCGCGGGCAGCGGCCGTGCTGCCAGCTCGGCGCGGATGAACGCCGCGCGATCGGACTCGTCCGGCAGCGGCACCTCGAGCGTCGCCACGCCCGGATGCTGCACCAGCCCCGGGTTCAGGTCCGATTTGTTCTCGGCGATCAGGCAGATCGTGACGTCGGCCTGGAGCAGCAGCGGGCTCTGCGCCCAGCGCTTGAGGATCACCAGGGCATTCCGGTCCTCGGCGGACATCATCGACACGTCACCGGCGGGCGCGATCGTCTCGGCGAAATCGATCGTCAGCGCCAGCTTGCGGTGGTCCTGGATCCGGAGCCTCAGGTAGTTGTCGAGCAGCCCGAGCACCGCATCCGGATTGCGCGGCAGGCCGCGTACGTAGTTCGTGCCGTGGAAGCTGTCGTAGCCGCCGAGCGCCGCACTGAAGTCGGCCTGCATGTCCGGCTTCGCGAACGCGATGCCGCCTCCGCGGTCGTAGCTCAACACGAGTTCGCGCCGGGCGAACAGCGACTCGTTCAGGAATCGGCCGAGCGGCACGTAGTCCCCGGCGCCATTCGGCACCAGATCGTGCACGTTGCCGTGGAGCACGAACACGGCGAACGTGCGCGAGTAGTACTTGTGCGAGAGCTCCTGCGCCCACGCGGGCAGGTTGGCGGCGGCTGGGACGGACGAGTCGGTCATCTCAGGCCTTCGCCTTTCCCGCGGGTGGCCGCGCCGGGATCGCATCCGGCGGCAGCGCGCGCACTTCCTCGGGTGTGGGTGAATCGAACAGCGACTCCACCTCGCGCACGCTGCTCTCGGTGTGCTCGACGTCCTGCACCAGCTCGCCCAGTTGATCGCTCACGGACTGCGGATCGTGCATCGTGATCGACTGGTCGCGGATCAACCCGAGCACGTCCTCGATGGCCGCGCTTTGAGCCTCGATGAGCTGGCGGTTCTCGCGGATCCGCTTCAGCTTCTCCAGGCGCATGTGCAGGATCTCGATCCGCTTCTGGTTGATCGCGGCGACCTTGTCGGAGCCCGCGTCCGCGTTGTTCAGCTGGCCGAGCGCCTTGTCGATCGCGGCGGCGTCGAAGTTCTTCAGGTACTCGCCGTGCTGCTGGCCCGCGATCAGGAGTCGCAGGAACGCCAGGCGGAGCCCATCGAGCCGGTCCTGCATCTGGTTCGTGATCATCTGCGACCCGGCCGAGAGCTGGCGGTAATTCTCGCGAATGGCGGCACACATCCGCTCGATGGAGTTGAAGCGGTCCCGCCGGTCGGGCGTGAGCAGGCCCAGCGCCTCGTGCAACTGCTCGTCGGTCACCTCCCGCCGGCGCGCGCCGAGCTTCGCGCGCACGAGTCGCTGGAAGCGCTGGTTCTGCGACACCACGCTCAGGTACATGAGCTCGGCTCCGGCGCCGATCACGAGCGGCAGCGGATTCAAGGACAACAGCGAGAACCCGGCCACCGCGGCGAGCATGATCCAGTTGTACTGGTTGTGGAACGCCGCCCGAACGTAGTTCGGCTCGCGCGCGTCCGGCGTCTCGAAGCCGTCGGGTCGAGGCGCGTCCGGCGCCATGTCAGACGCTCACTCGGACCTCGCCGCGGCCAGGCGAGCGGCGGAGATGCGCGAGGATGTCGGCCTGGAGCTCGTGGAACTGTTCGCCCATCTTCATCTCCGGCCGGCGCGGCCGGCCGAACGGGACGCCGAGATCCTGGACGATCGTCCCCGGATGCGCGCTCATGATGAAGATGCGGTCGGCGAGGTAGAGCGCCTCCTCGACGTCGTGGGTGACGAACAGGACCGTGCTGGCGGTCGCCTCCCAGATCTCGAGCAGCAGGGTCTGCATGTCGCCGCGCGTCTGTGCGTCGAGCGCGCCGAACGGCTCGTCCATCAGGATCACCTCGGGGCGGACCGCGAGCGAGCGCGCGATCGCGACGCGCTGTTGCATGCCGCCCGACAGCGTGTCCGGATAGGCGCGCTCGAAGCCCGTGAGCCCGACCGCCTGGATGAGCTGCCGCACCGTCTCGCGCGTCTTGTCCGCCGGCGCGCGCTCGAGGTGGAGGCCGTAGGCGATGTTCTCCTCGACCGTGAGCCACGGGAACGACGTGTACTTCTGGAACACCATGCCACGGTCGCGGCCCGGGCCCGTGACCTTGCTGCCGTGCGCGAACACCTCGCCCGCCGTCGGCTCATCGAGCCCGGCGATGATCCGGAGCAGGGTCGACTTGCCGCAGCCCGAGGGGCCGAGGATGACGCGGAACTCGCCCACGTCGTGGCCGCTGTCGACGAGGTCCTCGATCTCGAAGCTGATGTTCCTCAACGCCTCGACGGCCTCGCCCTGCGCGTTCACGAACTGGCGCGAGACGTTGCGGACGCTGATCTTGCTCGGACGATCAGCCATGAGCGGGTGCCCTGCCGCGCGGGCGGGCCACGGCGGCGGGCGCGCTCTCGAGCACGCCCGGGGGGCGCCGCCACGGGAACAGGCGGCGCTCGCTCAGGGTGAGCAGCCACCGGAACAGGAACGCCGCGACGCCGATGGCGATGATCCCGGCGTAGACGCGGTCGAAGTCCAGCACCTTGTAGGCCGCCGTGACCATGTAGCCCACGCCTTTCCGCGCATTCACCGTCTCCGCCAGGATCACGTACGTCCAGCCGATGTCGTACAGGATCCGGAACGAGCTGAAGATGCCGGGAAACGCGGCGCGGAACAGCAACCACAGCGCATCGAGCTTGCGGGCGCCCAGCGTGTAGGCCGTCTCGAGCAGGCTGTCATCGACCCGGTTCACCTCTTCGACGACGACCGCCAGCAGGTAGAAGAACATGCCGAAGATCAGGAACCCGATCTTCATCTCCTCGCCCATGCCGAACAACCCCATGAACGCAGGGAGGAACGCGGTGATCGGCATCGCCCGCATCGGCGCCGCGATCGGGTTCACGAGCTGGTAGAACCAACCGAAGCTGGCCATCGCGAGACCGAGCGGGATCGCGACCACCGCCGACCAGAAGAACGCCTGCGCGATCCGCCACCAGCTCTGCGCCACGTTTCCGAGCAGGTCGTACTCGGTCCACAGCCGGCCCAGCGCCTGCAGCACGCCCCAGGGCTTCGGCAGCGCCATGACCGGAAGCAGCTTCGACTCGGTGACGGCGATCCACGCCGCGATCACCACCAGCCAGGCGACGAGCGCGAGCACGGGGCGGAGCCCCGCCGGCAGGCGACCTCGGATGGCGAACAGGCTCGAGCTCAAAGGCGCCCCGCGTCAGTGCGACGGATTGGGATAGACCTTGATGTCGGTGCGACGGTTCTTCTCGCGCCCTTCCGGTGTGTC
>DATLUU010000067.1:0-12486 GCA_035577885.1 Verrucomicrobiia bacterium | reverse complement strand
CGACGATGCGCAGGTCGACGCCGAAGATGGCGCGGCCCTGCTTTCTCTGCACCGCGTAGCGCTCGTCCTTCGGCAGCATCTGCTGCTTCGCCTTGAGCGTGCCGGCGGTGCCCAGCGGGCTCATCTCGGTCATGCCCCAGGCGTGCAGCACCTGCACGCCGTAGACGTCCTGGAATTCGCGCAGCATCGCCGGCGGGCAGGCCGAGCCGCCGATCACCGTGCTCTTCAGGCTGGAGAAGCGCAATCCATTTTGCTTCAGGTGGGCGAGCAGGCCGAGCCAGACCGTCGGCACGCCGGCGCTCATCGTCACCTGCTCGGTCTCGAACAGCTCGTACACGCTCTTGCCGTCGAGGTGCTGGCCGGGATAGACCATCTTTGCGCCGACCATGGTGCAGGAATACGGCAGGCTCCACGCATTGACGTGGAACATCGGCACCACCGGCAGCACCGTCTCGCGCGCCGAGAGGTTCAGCGTGTCGGGCAGCGCCGCGGCATAGGCGTGGATCATGGTCGAGCGGTGCGAATAGAGCGCGCGGGCGACGGCACGCCCGCCGGCGTGCTCGTGGACAACGCCATGGAGTTGGTGGAGTCGAAGCTCCCCGTGGCCACGCGCGAGCAGCGCACGCGCGCCATCTCACTCGCGCTCCAGCGCTGCGCCGAGCTGGGGCTCACGTCGGTCCACGACGCGGGGATCGACGAGGAGGCGGTGTCGATCTACCGCGAGCTGGCGGAGAAGGGCGCGATGCCGGTGCGCGTGTTCGCGATGCTCGCGGCGGGCAGCGCCCTCGCATCGCCCGACGCGCTGCCCCGAGCGAAGCCGAGCGCGGGCGACGGCCGCTTCCGGCTGTTCGCGGTGAAGGCCTATGCCGACGGCGCGCTCGGCTCGCGTGGTGCGGCGCTGCTCGAGCCGTATTCCGATGACCCGGGGAATCGCGGCCTCGTGCGCACGCCCCCCGACACGCTGGAGCTGCTGGCGAAGCTGTGTCTCGAGCGCGGCTATCCGCTGTGCGTACACGCCATCGGCGATCGCGCGAACCGGATGGTGCTGGACGCCATGGAGCACGCCGCGGCGGCAGGCGGAGACCCGGCCTCGCTGCGCGAGCGCCGCTTCCGCATCGAGCACGCGCAGGTGATCTCGGCACAGGACCTGCCGCGCTTCGCCAAGCTCGGCGTGATCGCGTCGATGCAGCCCACGCACTGCACGAGCGACATGCCGTGGGCGGGAACGCGGCTCGGCACCGCGCGCATCGAGGGCGCTTATGCGTGGCGGAAGCTGCTCGACTCGGGCGCGCGGCTCGCCCTCGGCTCGGACTTTCCGGTCGAGGACCCGAACCCGCTATGGGGCATCTACGCAGCGGTGACGACGCAGGACCGGAACGGCCATCCGCCGGGCGGCTACCGGCCGAGCGAGAAGCTCACGATCTGGGAGGCACTGCGCGGGTTCACGAGCGATGCCGCGTACGCCGCATCCGCGGAGCGCGAGTTGGGCCTCGCCGAGCCCGGCTACCGCGCCGACCTCGCGGTGTTCGACCGCGATCTCACGAAGGTCGCGCCGGGCGAGATCCCGAAGGCGCGCTGCGTGCTGACCATGGTCGGCGGCGAGATCGTGTGGAACGGGAAGTAGGAGAGGGCCGGCTTCACATCCCCCATCCCCGTCATATCGCCCATCCCCTTCATATCGCCCATCCCCTTCACATCCCCTTCCCCGTCGCGGCGCGGACGTTGACGAGCACGCCCACCTCCTCCGGCCGGCCGACGTAGGACTTGAGGCAGCAGAGCACACGCTTGCCGTCCGCGTTCACGTCGTAGCCGTCCGTGACGCCGGTGCGGAACAGCCGCCGGAGCGGCCACTCGGTGGGCCGCAGCCCCGCTACCGGAGTGGCCTCGAAGAAATCGTTCGCCGCCGTGTGGAAGAACAGCGTGCCCGCGGTGCGCGCCCAGCGCGGGTCCATGCCGCCGGGAATCGGGAGCAGGAACTCCTCTTGCGTGCGGAGGTCCTCGATCTGGATCCGAGTCTGTCCCGAGCGGTTGGTGTCGTAGGCGAGCCAGTGGCCGTCGGGCGACACCGCGCCTCGGGCCTCCAGTGCCGGCGTGCTCACGAGCGGCGTCAGGGCGCCACCGCGAAGCGAGTAGAGGTTGTAGCCGTTGCTCTTGTCGAAACGCGTGACCGTGATGGGCCCGTGACCGGGCCAGCTCGTGGCCCACATCATCGGCTGCTCACCCGGCGGGATCACGACCCGGTCCCCGAGCGATCCGTCCGTCCGCCGCGCGTAGAGCCCGTCGGTGCCGCTGCGGTTCGAGGAATAGATCAGCGAATCGCCGGACGGCGACCACAGCGGCTTCCAGTTCATCCCCGGCAGGTCCGTCCAGCGCTCCGCCGCACCGCTCGTCATGTCGAGCATCCAGATGTTGCTGCGCCCCGAGCCCTCCGCGCGCTCGACGGCGACGCGGCGACCGGCCGGCGACAGCGCGGGATCGAAGTACGGACCTCGCGCCACCACCGTCTCCGCGCCCGTGGCGGCATCGATCCATGTCAGCCGTCCCTCGCGCACGCTCTCGAGCGCGTAGACGAGGGTGCCGTTCCGCGACACGCTGGCGTGCGGCTCGGCCACGGAGCCGCCGTAGCCGGGGATCGCGGACAGCGGCCGCGGGTCGCCGCTCCAGCGCAGCGTGCCGAGGTTGAACGGCCGCGCCTCCAGCCCTTCGTTCACCCGGTAGATGAGCAGTCCCGACGAGTACACCACGCCCGACTCCACCGGCCCGACGTAGACGCGGCGATCCGAGTGCAGCGAGCCCACGAACAGCGAGTAGGTGCCGTCGCGCTCGGGTGTGGTGACGTAGAGGAAGTGGTCGCCGTCCGGCAGGAAGCACGGCCAGCGATGGCTCGTCTCGGAGACCGCGGAGTCCAGCGTCGTCGCCGGCACCGGCACGCCGCCGCTCGCGCGCACGCGCAGCAGGGGGCCCACGAGCGACGGCGCGAGCAGCACGGTGCCGTCGGTGCCCCAGCTGCCGCCGCGCCCCGCTTCCGCCTGGCAGATGACGCGCACGCTGTCGCCGTCCAGACCGATGCGCTTGAGCCTGCCGCTGGCGTAGAACGCGAGCTGATTCCCGTCCGGCGACCAGAACGGATAGGTCGCGCCTTCGGTCCCCGGCAGGCGCGTGCTCGAGAGCGAGTCGAAGCGGCGCACCCACAGCGCGCTCGTCCCCGACGTGTCGATGCTCGCGAACGCCACCTTGCCGCCGTCCGGCGACACCGTGAGGTTCGCGAACATGGCGAGGTGCTCGCCCACCGGCAGATCCAGCGTGAACTGCATCGGGATCGCATCGCGATCGGTCACCGGACGCTTCGCCCACCACAGACCGGCCACCGCCTCGGCCACCACGAGTGCCGCCGCGGCCCAAACCAGGGCGCGAGAGCCCGGCTTCCGGGCTTCAGCTTTCGCCGGCGATACCGCGGGCGACGTCGCGGCCGGTGCCGCTTCCGAGGGTGCGAGCCATGCCGATGTGAACGCCGAGACCAGCGCACGCTCCATCTCCACCGCGCTCTTGAACCGATCCGCCGGATCGCGTTCCAGTGCGCGGGCGACCACGTCGGCGAACTCGAGGGGGACGTCGGGGCGCACGCTGCGCAACGACGGCAGCGGGCCGCGCGCGAGCGCCTCGCGCAGCTCGTCGAGCGTGTTGGCGCGGACGGGATAGTCCCCCGCGACCAGGCGGAAGAGCAGGACGCCAAGGCTGTAGAGATCCGACGCCGGGCCCGCGCGCCCCCCGCGCAGCACCTCCGGCGCCATCGCCAGCGGCGTGCCCTCCATGCCGCCCGGGCTCGCGTCGGGCGTGGCGCCCTTCGTCGCGCCCGCCTCGTACTCGCCGGCGCTCCCGAAATCCATGAGCACGATGCGCCCGCCGCGCTCGCGCATCACGTTCGCCGCCTTCACGTCGCGGTGCACGAGTCCGACCGCGTGCACGGCGGCGAGCGCGCGACAGAGCTCGATGCCATAGGCTGAGATCTCGCGCCAGTTCGCGGGCCCGAGCCCGGTGAGCAGCTGCTCGAACGTGGCGCCGTCCAGCAGCTCGGTCCACATGCCGGCCCGGCCGTCGTGCACGTCGGCGCCGAGCACGAGCAGCACGTTCGGGTGCTTCACGCGCGCGAGCACGCGCGCTTCCTCGAGCACCATCTCGATCGTGCGCGGCTGCGCCGAGGCATCCCAGAGCTTGAGCGCCACCTCCCGCCGCAGTCCGGGGTCGAAGGCGCGATAGACCTCGCCATAGACGCCCGCACCCAGCGGGCCGCGGATGCGGAGGTTGCCCCACGTGCGCTCGGCCCCCGGCCCGGCCGCCTCCGCTGCATCGCGTTCGCGCGCAGCGCGCTCGCGATTGGCCCCGCTGCTGCCGTGCACGCGCGACACCGTGTCGATCAGTCGCAGCGCCTCGAGTGTGTCCGGGTCCACATCGGATCGCTCCGCTTCCTTCTCCCACTCGACCGGCTCACCCTCGGAGATCGCCTCGACGATGCGCTCCAGCTCGGGCGATTTGTCCTCCGGCCGCTCGTTCATGCGTGCGGGGGTTCGCGAAGCATCGCGGTCACCGCGCGGATGGCCCGCCGCACGAGCATCCGCGCCGCCTCCGCGGAGGAGCGGCCGAGCGCGTCCGCGATCTCCTGGTAGCTGCAACCCATCTCGATCCTCATCAGGAATGCCTCCTGCTGGTCGGCGGCGAGCTGCAGCAGGGAGAGGTTGTAGCGCTCGAGCTGCTGCTGGCTGATCACGGTCTCGAGCGGATCCTTGTCGCGCGCCGGCAGCTGGTCGGTGAGCTCGGTGACCTGAGGGCGCCGCCGCGCCCGCCAGATCTCGTCGCGGATCTGGTTCAGGACCGCCGCGCGCAGGTAGGCGAGCAGCGATCCCGGGATCGAGGTGTCGATGTAGCCGAGCCGGGCCATGGTGCGCATCAGCGCCGTCTGCACGACGTCGACCGTGTCCACGAGCCCGCGCGCCGAGCTGGGCACGCGGCCGTGCGCGAAGTGGAGCAGCGCCGCCTGGTAGCGGGCGGCGATGTGCTCGAGTGCCCTGCGGTCGCCCTCCCGGGCGCGGGTGACCAGCGCCAGCGTGGAGTCGAGCGCGACGGGGGTGACGACGGCAGCCATGCGGGGGACTCCTGGGCGGGCGGCGCGAAAATTCTCGCGACCGGTTCCGGCCCGGCAGACGTTCTCACTAATTGAAGGGTGGTTCCCGAGCTGCTCCGGCAGGATCCCGCCCCTCAGCTTCAAAGTTAGGGTCGCGCGGTCCGATCGGGACCGGTTGTCGGGGGATACCCGGTTTGACCCCGGCCGGCCGCGCGACATATTGCTTGTGGTGCGAAGATTGTTTGCTGCCGCAACGTCTTACGCGTGCGGCCACGACCGCCGACAGGCTGCGCCAAGGGGGTCGGGACACCGGAACAAGCGGCGTGCTGGCCCCGGCGTGACAATAGCATGACGGGGTTCCGGCGCCCATGGGTGTGTCTGGCCCGTTTCCAGCATCGAAGGCGCTGATCCGGGGGCGGCTCCTCGACGGGCTCTAGCGCAGGCCCCAGAGCCGGACGCTGCCGTCGGTCGAGCCGGTCGCGGCGAGCTTCCCGGTGGCCGAGATGGCGGTCGCGGTGACCGCGCCGGGATGGCCGTCGAGCAGGCCCACCTCGCGGCTCGTCGAGGTCTCGAACACGCTCGCCTTCCCGGAGCGGAGCCCGATCAGCAGGTTGGAGACGTCGGGTGTGGAGGCGAGGGACACCAGGCGCTCGGGCGTGGGGCGCATGCGCTGCGCCTCGCTGCCATCGAGCGCACTCCAGCGCACCACCGTGCCGTCGCGCGCCCCGCCGATCACGCCGCGCGAGTGCCGTGACGAGTAGAGCGCCGCGATGCGGCCGCACGTCGTGCGCGTGCTCCAGCGCAGCTCGCCCGTCCCGCGATCGAACAACTCGACGCGGTTCTTGTGCGTGGTGCACACGATCCCGGCGCCATCGGGAGTGAACGCGATCGCCTCGATGCGCCCGGTCGCGCGCTGGAACTCGGTGCCGGCGATGCCGCGCTCGGTGCTCCACAGGTGGAGCCGCCTGCCGGCGCCGCCCGCAGCCACCCACTGGCCGTCGGCCGAGACGGCGACAGCCCTGAGCGCGGTGTGGTCGGGAGCCTCGACGTGGATGACGCGCCGCTTGGGACCGTGGTCCCAGAGCACCACCGCGCGATCCTCGAGCACGGCCGCGATCATCGTGTGGTCGGGCACGAGCGCCATGGCGAGCACCGCGGAATCCGCCATGAGCGGCGCGCACGCTTCGCGGCCGCGCTTCACGTTCCACACCCGCACGGAGCCGTCGCGCGAAGCGCTCACCAGCAGCCGCGCATCCAGCGTGAACGCCAGCGACGTCACCTCCAGGCGGTGCCCGCCGAGCTTGTAGCCGACGTCCTCGACCTTCTCCTCGTGGCTCTCGGCGTACTTCTCGGTGCGGGTGCCGAAGGGCAGCCCGAGGAACGTGCGCGGTACCTGCCGCTGGCCCACCACGGGCACCTGCCAGATGTGGCGTTCGCGCAGCTCGCCGGGTCGCACCCATTCGACGCCCCAGCCGGTCCACGTCGCGACACCGGAGGTGACGCGCCGCGACGCCGGGCGCGAGGCCTTGGGAGTCACGGTCTTCTGTGGCGTGGCGGGCGCGGAGGTGACGGCTTTCGCAGACGCCGGCGCGCTCGAGGTGGGAGCGCTCGTCGCGGGAGCACGCGTCGCGGGAGCGGAGTTGGAGCTCGTCGCGGGCTGCGATCCCGTGATCCAGGCCGGCTGTGACCCGGAGGGCTTGGCACCCGAAGCCTGTGGCTTGGGGGGCGGAACGGCCTGGAACTTCGCCGCCGCGGGAGCCTGCTTCGCGGGCTTCGCCTTGAGGCTCGCCTGTGGCTTCGGTGCCGGGGCCGGTGCCGGCCGCTTCGGAAGCTGGATGATCGCTGGCCGCGGCGCGGGCGCGGCCTGGGTCGCGGGCGTCGTCGCAGCCACGGCGGGCGCGGCGCTCGCGCGCGCGACCGGTGCCTGCTGGCGGGCCGCGGGCAGCGCCGGCGGACCCGCGGGCACCGCGCCGCCGCCGGCCACCTTCTTCATCGGGGCCGCCGCCTGCGCTTGCGCGGGCTTCTTGGCCGCGAACGGGATCTGGAAGATCTTCGCCTGTTTCTTCTCCGCCCCACGGCTGCTGCCGCCACGCACGTCGCGCAGCCGCGGCGTCTCGGTCTGGCGCTTCTTGCACGCGTCGCGCAGCACGCCGGCTCGGTCGGCGACCACGCCCTTCAGCTTCTTCAGCTCCTGGAACACCGGCGCGCCGTCGGGGTCCATGAAGTCGTGGCGCTTGAAGATCAGGTTGTCGTCGTCGTAGAAGCGCTTCCACAGCGCGGGGGATTCCGCGACCGCGATCAGCGACGTGCTGATGACGAGGGCGGCGAAGCGGTCGATCGTATCGTCGAAGTCCCTCCCGTCGCGCTGCGGGTGCTGGTAGGCGGGATGGCCCTTCTCGTGGCTGCCCTTGCCGCGCAGCGCCGGCACGTACATGCCGTCGTAGTCGATCAGCTTGAGCTGGTCGTGCGTGTCGACGAGGACGTTCCCGTGCTGCAGGTCACAGTGGCCGATCTTCTGCGCCTCGAGCGCGTCCATGAGCGCCGCCCAGCGCTCCTCGAGCTGGCGCAGCGCCTTCGGGTCCTGCGAGTGGCGATCCACCCAGGTGTTGAGCTGGAGCCCGTCCACCCACTCCATCTTGAGCACCGGGTGCCAGTCACCGCGCACGCGGATGCCGTCCTGCACGTACTCGAAGCCCACGGTCTCCTTGAGCTTCCGCCCGCGCAGGTACTTGCTGATCTCCTTGTAGCGCTCGCGACCGTCGCGGATGTTGTGCAGGAAACAGCGCACCGCCCAGCGCGTCTTGCCGCTCGTCACCTGGTAGACGCTGCAGAAGCCGCCGGTCACCGGCGACGGCAGCCCGAGCGCGTTCAAGGTCGGCGTGCCGGCCTTGAGCTGGGCGTCGGAAAAGCAGTTGGCGGGGTTCTGCACCGCCTCCTGGTAATCCGACATGGTGGGCCAGTTCACGCCGCGACCTCCACGCTCACCAGCGTGACGTCGTCGTTGCGCAGCGCGCCGCCGGCGCGCAGGCAATCGATGTACGCCGCGAACTGCTCCGGCGTGGTGACCTTGGAGAGCGCCGCCCACGGCCGGCGTCCCATCTCCGCCTCGACCAGGAACCACTGGGCGAGCGCGTCGGTCATGAGCAACAGCCGGTCGCTGGCCTGCAGCTCGCCCTCGACGGTGGCCACCTCGCTCCACACGCCGGCGTTCGCGCGCGCGATGCTGGAGAGCAGCGAGGGCCGGTTGCTGAACTGCTCGGCACGCTCGAGCGGGAATGCGCGCAGCACCTTGCCCGAACGCACCACGAACAGGCAGCTGTCGCCGATGGCGAGCGCGCGCCAGCGGTCGCCCTCGATGGTCACGCCGAGCAGCGACGAGAACGCGCCGTCGGCCGCCTTGCGCTCCGAGTACCAGGCCGTGGCCTTGCCCTTCTGGCCTTCGGCCCACAACGCCTGGAGCGGCGACACGAACTCGCGCAGCTCCGCCGCGGACGGAGCACCCTGGACGAATCCTTCGACCAGGAGCTCCGCCCACTGGCGGGCGAACGACGTTTCACTGGCACCGTCTGCCACGGCGAACCGGAGGGCTTCCGGTTTCACCGCGTACGCATCTTCGTATTCGTTGGCGGTGTTCCCGGACTTAGGAGCCCACCACGCCGTCGCCGACGTGTTCATGGGCGCCTCAGCGCATGTTCGCGGGACGGGTCCCGATGTCGAGGAACCGGATCAGCTCGACCAGGTCCGCATTGAACGCGAACCCCTTCGACTTCTCCGAGACCTTGAACCCCTCGCGCGCGGCGCTCTCCCGGATCGCCTCCGGCAGCTGGCTCGACATGTTGAAGAGCAGCTTGGCGAACTGGTCGGGCAGCCCTTCCTCGTGATCGGCGAACAGGATGCTCTCCGCCGACGTTCCCGAGATGTGGCAGTTGAAGAGCAGCAGATTGCCGTCCTGCGTCGACAGCGCCCGCAGCGCCTCGGCGTCCGACATCGGGTCGCCGTCCGTGGCTTCGCCGTCGGTGATGTTGATGACGATGGGCGGGAAGCTGTACGGGTGCCGGCCGACCCACTCGCTGACCGTGGTGTGCGCCATCTTCAACGCCTCGCACATGGGCGTGGAGCCCGCGGCCTTGGCGTCGAACCAGATCGGGAACTTCACCTTGACCTCGGCGATGCCGCCGGCGCCGTCGTCTTCCTTCTTGGTGCGCTCCTCGACGCGCGCGGGGTGGTTCGCCACCGAGCTGATGCTGGCGAGCGACACGCCGGCGAGCTCGCCGACGAGCGCGGGCTCGACCCGCTTGCCGTAGCTGATCACGCCGACGTCGTAGTAGTCGCGCACGCCCTCGGACTTCGTGCACTTGATGGACAGGTTCGTGAGCAGCTTGTTGATGGCATCGGCGACGCCATCAGCCTTGCGCTTACCGTTGCCATAGGGATCCGTCATGGAGCCCGACATGTCGATCAGGAACAGGAACGCGCTGGGGTTGTTCCGGCTGATCTCGGCTTCGTACGACATGCATCCTCCCTTCGCCATCCGGCGGGACGACATCCCTGGGGTGCGGCGGACCGGACCGTCACCGTTCCCTGCATCGCCGGCACGAACGTCGAACGAAGGCGCCGGCGCATGCGAGGCGTCGCGGGCGTTATCGGCGGGCAGGCATCACGCTTGAGGAGGACGCGCAGTCTTCAACTTCCCCGGACACCCCCCTTCGAAGCCGTGCGCACACGTTCGCAACGCGTTGGCGTCGCGAGCCCCGCGGAGACTTGGCTCCGCGTTGACATCCACGGCGGCTGCGCGTCAGCTGCTCTTGGCGACGACCAGCCGCGCCGTGTATTCACCGGCCGCTCCTATGACCGGCTCCACCGTCAGCGTCCCGCGCCAGGTCCTGCCTTCCAGGTCCCGGAACGACCACGAGCGTGACTTCGAGCCGCTGCCCGCATTCCCCGTCCAGCGCGCCTGCTCCTCGAGCGCCCGCCCGAAGTTCCCGAGCAGCTGCTCCGCGCTCTGCTGCGAAGGCCCGCGCACCGAGATGTCCCAGTGGCTCGCGTCGCCCGTCGAGCTCACGACCTTCCAGTCCGTGGTCGCGCCCGCTTCCTTCTCCACGTCGATGTTCGGGATCAGCCGGTCCGCCATCGCCGGGCGCACGTAGCCGCCCGACGGATCCCAGTGGTACTCCTCGCCCAGCGCCACGTCGCGCGCGCGCGCCACGCCGTCCAGCTTCGCGATCACGTGCAGCGCCCCGTCCATCCCCGCCGAGAGCCCCGCCGTGGTGATGATCTTGCCGTTGTCGACGAAGCGCTGGTCGCCCACCACCTTCACCTTCGGGAACTGCTGGTGCAGACGCATCACGTTCCCGTACGTCGATGTCGCCGTGAGCCCGTCCAGCAGCCCCGAGCTGGCGAGGATGAACGAGCCGTTGCACACCGACATCGTGTGCCGCGCCGTGCCGGTGACGTCGACGACGTACTTGAGCAGCGCCGCATTGTTCTGTGCGCCGCGAACGCCGCCGCCGGGGACCACGAGCACGTCCGGCTTCGGCGCGTCGGCGAACGTGTACTTCGGCACCATCGTCATGCCCATGGCGCTCGTGACCGGCTCCTTGGTCTCGGCCACGGAGTAGACGTCGTAGCCTGCGGCGCCGAACAGCTCGTAGGGACCCATGGAGTCGATGATCTCCACGCCATTGAAGATCAGGATCGCCACCTTGCGGCGGTCGTCCCTGGCGGGAACGGCCGCGGCACTCCCCTGCTCCACCAGCGCCATGCCGCAGTCGGGGCACGTACCGGCCTTGTCGAAGACTTTCGAGTCGCACGGCAGCCCGCACGCGACGCACACGTAGTGCTTGGCGTCGGCACGCGTGGCCGGGGCCTGCGGGCCGCTGCCGACCAGGAGCACGGTGGCCAGCAACAGCCCCAGGGGAATCGCGAATCGCAGGAATCGGGTCATGAGAGCCTCCTCGTCGCGAGCCGTCCGTTCACGATGCCGTCGGCTCTGGGGTGATGGCGGTTGAAGCGCTCGCGGTACTGGCCGGGCGGCGTGCCCACGAGGCGCATGAACGCGCGGCGCATGGATTCGAGGCTGCCGAAGCCGCAGCCCTCGCAGATGGCGTCGAGGTCGTCGGAGGACTCCTCGAGCCGCCGGCGCGCGGTCTCCACGCGCACCGAGGTCACGAAACGGGCGGGCGTCATGCCGATCTCGCGCGCGAACACGCGCGCGAAATTGCGCGGGCTCATGGCGACGCGGCGGGCCAGCGTGGCGACCTCGAGGTCGGTGCCGGGATGCTCCAGGATATGCGCCTGCAGCTCGCGCAGCGGCTCGTGCTCGGCGAACTGCACCGCGAGCTGGGCGCTGAACTGTGCCTGCCCGCCGGGGCGGCGCAGGAACATCACCAGCTCGCGCGCGGTGGCGAGTGCGAGGTCGCGGCCGTGATCCTCTTCCACCATCGCCAGCGCGAGGTCGATGCCGGCGGTGACGCCGGCGGAGGTGTAGACGCCCCCGTGCTGGACGTAGATCGTGTCCGGCTCGACCTTCACCCGCGGGTAGCGCCGGGCAAGGTCGTCACACTCGCTCCAGTGCGTGGTCGCGGTGCGGCCGTCCAGGAGACCCGCCTCGGCGAGGAAGAAAGCGCCGGTGCACACCGAGCCCAGCCGCCGCACGCGCCCGGCCTGGCGCTTGAGCCAGGTGAGGATGGCCGCGTCGTGGTCGTGCTGGTGCGTTCCCTTGCCGCCGGCCACGAGCAGCGTGTCGACTCCTTCCTCGACCTCGTGATAGGCGCGGTCGGCGACCAACTGGAGCCCGGAGGAGGCGCGGAACGGACCGCGCTCCAGCCCCAGGATCTCGACGACATAGGCGTCGTTCGCACGGCCACGGTGGTCCTTGAGCCAGCGGCTCGCGCGCGAGAACACCTCGAGCGGACCCGTCACATCGAGGATCTGCACCCCCGGATAGGCGAGCATGCTGACGCGCCGCGGCGCGGCCCCTTCGGGGGCCGGCCTGCGTCGCGCGGCTCGTGGCCGGCGGGCGGGACGGGTCGCTCTGCGCATGTCCCGGAGCCTGCCCCAGCCCCGGGTTGGCGCAAATGACATTGTTCACACGAAAACTGCCAAGCCGGCCACCGGCGCGGAGTGCGCGGGCCACCGGCGCGGATGGGGCGGCCCCGCCCAGCTCAGCCCGGGATCGCCCCCGGCTCCGGGCCCGGGATCGCCCCCGGCTCCGGGGCCGGGCTCGCGACCGGCGCGGTCTCGCCCCTGGCGAAGGCGTGCAGCGCAAGGCTCGCCACGGCGTGGGACAGGAGCAGCGCGCCGAGCAGGTCGGCGGTGTAGTGCGCCTTCGCCATCATCGTGCCGAGGCCGAAGACGAGCGCGACCAC
>DATLUU010000066.1:0-3875 GCA_035577885.1 Verrucomicrobiia bacterium | reverse complement strand
CACGTCGTGCACGACCCGCTCCGCCTGCTTGGCGGCGCCGGTCAGCAGACGCAGGTTGTACCAGCCGATCACCAGCACCTGGAACACCGTGGCGACGAGCATGGCGCCGAGCGCGATCTCGGTGAGGCGCGTGAGCCCCGCTCCCACGGGACCACGCACCGCGACCAGCAGCGTGAACAGCGCGATCAGGCAGGTCATGATCACGCCCGTCATGCGCCCGAACCAGGTCGGGCGCACGCGCACCGGACCCACGAACACGTAGAGCCCCGCAGCGCCCACGACGAGGATCCCGTAGCGCAGCACCGCCACCCAGAACACCCACGGGTGCAAGAGGTTGGCCGCGGCGAGCCCGGCGAGCGCGGTGAGGTTGAAGACGATGTCCACGAGCGGGTCGAGGAGCGTGCCGAGCGGCGTGATCTGCCGCCAGCGGCGCGCGAGCCAGCCGTCCAGCACGTCGGTGAGCGCGGCGAACACGTAGACGCCGAACGCCCACGCGAAGTGGCGGTCGACGAGGAAGACCGCGATCCCCGGCACCAGCGACACCCGCGCCAGCGTGAGCATGAGCGGGATGTTCAACCCCGAGAGCCGGTGGCCCGACTCGTCCCGCAGGTGCCCCACGAACAGCATCACGAACGCGAACGCGGGCAGCATCCACAGCGCCGTCTGCACGAGGTAGCGCTCGGCGAGTTCGCGATCCCAGGCCAGCGCCATGCCGACGCAGGCGAGGAACACGACCGCGAAGTAACCGATCGCCACCGCCCACACCGAGCGCACGGCGTTCGGGTTCGCGAGCCAGTCCGCGCGCACGCGCTGGCCGACGCGGTGCGCGTAGCGGGCGAGCGCGGGCAGCGCGAAACGCTCGCGCCGCAGCTCGACCAGGTACTCCTCGATGAACATGGGGCCTCGCGCCGGGGGGATGCGGAAGGCGCCGAGTCTACGGGGCGCCCGACGCGCTCGCCAGCGGGCGGCCGACGCGCGCGGTGAAACGCGAACAGGCGCGGCCCCGCCGCGCCTGCTCGTCACAGGACCTCCGAAATCAGCGCCGATCGCTCTCCGCCGCGCTCCCGCGCACCGCGGCCTGGGCGGCCGCGAGCTTGGCGATGGGCACGCGGAAGGGCGAGCAGGACACGTAGTCGAGCCCGATGCGGTGGCAGAACTCGACGCTCGCCGGGTCGCCGCCGTGCTCGCCGCAGATGCCGAGCTTCAACTTGCCGCGCTGCTTCCGGCCCTGCTTGGCCGCCAGCTCCATGAGCGCGCCCACGCCCTCCTCGTCGATGGAGACGAACGGGTCGCCGGGCAGAACGTGCTTCTCAACGTACTCGGGCAGGAACTTGCCCGCATCGTCGCGCGAGTAGCCGAACGTCATCTGCGTGAGGTCGTTGGTGCCGAAGGAGAAGAACTCCGCCTCGCGCGCGATCTCGCCCGCCGTCACCGCGGCGCGCGGCACCTCGATCATGGTGCCCACGAGGTAGGAGAGCTTCACGCCCTTCTTCGCCATGGTCTCCTCGGCGACGCGGCGCACGATCGCCGCCTGGTCGGACAGCTCCCGCACCGTGCCGACCAACGGGATCATGACCTCGGGGATCGCGGTGCCGCCCTTCGCCGTCACCTCGCACGCCGCTTCGAAGATGGCGCGAGCCTGCATCTCGGTGATCGCCGGGTAGGTGATGCCGAGCCGGCAGCCGCGGTGGCCGAGCATGGGGTTGAACTCGTGCAGCTCCTCGACGCGATGGAGCAGCTCGGGCATGGACTTCTTCAGTTGAGGCACGGTCAACCGGTAACGCTTTGCCATCTCCTTCTTCTGCGAAGGACTCGCGTGCGAGAGCCGCGCGATGTCCACCATCAGCTCCTCGCGCTTCGGCAGGAACTCGTGGAGCGGCGGATCCAGCGTGCGGATCGTGACCGGGTGGCCGCCCATGGCCTGGAACAGGCCGCGGAAGTCGGCGCGCTGGAACGGCAGCAGCTTGGCGAGCGAGCTGGTGTAGTCCTTGAGCGGGACCGCCAGCTCCTTCTTCAAGGCGGCGATCTCGGCCTTGAGCGCCTTCGTCTCCGCCGGCGTCGAGCCGGCGAGCGATTTCTCCTTCGCCGCGAGCCGGTCGGCGAGCGACTTCACCCGCGGCGCCGCCATGATCATCTTCACCACCTGCGGCAGCCTGTCTTCGGCGAAGAACATGTGCTCGGTGCGGCACAGACCGATGCCCTCGGCGCCGAACTCGCGCGCCTTGCTCGCGTCGCGCGGGATGTCGGCGTTCGCGCGCACCCCGAGCTTCCGGTGCTTGTCGACGATCGCCATGAACGCGCCGAACTCGCCCGAGACCGTGGCCTCGATCGTGGGCACGGCGCCCTGGAACACGCGGCCGGTGGAGCCGTCGAGCGTGATCCAGTCGCCCTCCTTCACCGTGACACCGTCGACGACGAGCTTGCGGCCGTGCTCGTCCACGCGCAGCGCGCCGGCGCCGGACACGCACGGCTTGCCCATGCCGCGCGCCACCACCGCGGCGTGCGAGGTCATGCCGCCGGTGGCGGTGAGGATGCCCTGCGCCGCGTCCATGCCGTGGATGTCGTCGGGCGTGGTCTCCTTGCGGACGAGGATGACCTTGTGCTTCTTCGCGCCGCGCTCGGCGGCGGTGTCGGCATCGAACACCGCCACGCCCACCGCGGCGCCGGGTGAGGCCGCGAGCCCGGTGGTGAGCAGCTTCGTCTTCGCCTTGGGATCGAGGCGCGGATGCAGGAGCTGGTCGAGCGAGGCGGGCTCGACGCGCAGGATCGCCTCCTGCTCGTTGATGAGCCCTTCCTTGACCATGTCCACCGCGATCCGCACCGCCGCCTGCGCCGTGCGCTTGCCGTTGCGCGTCTGCAGCAGGAACAGCTGGCCTTCCTGGATCGTGAACTCGAAATCCTGCACATCGCGGTAATGCTTCTCCAGGCGCGAGGTGATCTCGCGCAGCTGCCGGTAGACGTCCGGCATCTCCTGCTGGAGGTGGTCGATGGGCTGCGGCGTGCGCACGCCGGCGACGACGTCCTCGCCCTGCGCGTTGGTGAGGTACTCGCCGTAGAACTGGTTCTCGCCGGTGGACGGGTTGCGGGTGAAGCCGACGCCGGTGCCGCTCGTCTCCCCCATGTTCCCGAACACCATCGCCTGCACGTTCACCGCGGTGCCGATGTCGTCGGGGATGCTGTTCTGCTTGCGGTAGTAGATGGCGCGGTCGTTGTTCCACGAACGGAACACGGCGTCACGCGCCATCGCCAGCTGCTCGAGCGGGTCCTGCGGGAACTCGCGCCCGGAGCGGTGGCGGACGTGGCGCTTGAACTCGGCCGTGAGCGATTCGAGATCTGCGGCGGTCAGCTCGGTGTCGAGCTTCACACGGCGGCGCTTCTTCGCCGCGGCGATCAACGTCTCGAACTCGTGCTTCTCGAAGTCCATGACCACCGACGCGAACATCTGCACGAACCGGCGGTAGCAGTCCCAGGCGAAGCGCGTGTTACCGGTTTTTTCCGCCAGGCCACGCACGGAGTGGTCGTTCAGGCCCAGGTTGAGGATGGTGTCCATCATGCCGGGCATCGAGAACTTGGCGCCGGAGCGCACCGACACGAGCAGCGGGTCGTTCGGCTGGCCGAGCGTCCGGCCGAGCGTGCGCTCGAGCCGCGCCAGCGCCTCGTCCTGCTGCGGCGTGAATGCCTCGGGCAGCCGGCCGCCGTGCGCGTGGTAGTGGCGGCAGACCGCGGTGGAGATGGTGAAGCCCGGCGGCACGGGCACGCCCGCGTTCGTCATCTCCGCGAGCCCCGCGCCCTTGCCGCCGAGGACGTCGCGCCGCTTCGGATCTCCCTCGGCGTGGCCGTCGCCGAAGAAAAAGACCTCGTTAGACATGGCGCCT
>DATLUU010000065.1:0-2097 GCA_035577885.1 Verrucomicrobiia bacterium | reverse complement strand
CCGCGCACGGCGTCCACCCGCAGCCGACCCCTCGATGCGATGCGCGAAACCCGCGCGCCTGCCACCGCCATTGCGCCAAGTATCCCTCGTTCAAGGGATAGCAGCGACCTGCCGATAGCGACCACGTGGCGGTAGACCTCTCCCTTCCACGCCCTGCCGCGGTCGAGCGCGCGGCCGCGGTCCCGGCGCGCCTGGTGCTGCTCGGGATCGTGGCCGCGAGCTTCCTGCTGCGCTTCGTCGCGGCGCTCTGGCACACGACGCCGCTCTACTTCCCCGACGAGTACATCTACGGGTCGATCGCGCGCTCGCTCGCCCAGAGCGGCAAGCCGATGATCCGCGGCTCGTCGGCGCACTTCCCCGCGATGCTCGAGCCGCTGCTGGCCGCGCCCTTCTGGCTGACGCACGACGCCGAGCTCGCCTACCGGCTGACACAGGCCGAGAACGCCCTCGCGATGTCGCTCGCCGCCGTGCCCGTCTACCTGCTCGTGCGCCGGCTCGGCGGCGGCGCCTGGCTCGCGCTCGCCGGCGCCGCGCTGACGGTCGCTTCGCCCGACCTGTTCTTCTCGTCGTTCGTGCTCGCGGACGGCATCGCGTACCCGCTCGTGCTCGGCGCCGTCTACGCGGGCGTCAGCGCGCTCTCCCGCCCGACGCGCGCAGCGCAGCTCGCGTTCGCCGCGCTCGCGGTGCTCGCGACGTTCGCGCGGATCCAGTAGGTCTTCCTGCCGCTCGTGTTCGTGGCCGCGGCGCTGGTGGTGGAGCGCGGCTCGGTGCGCTCGCTGTGGTCGCGGTTCCGGTTGTCCGTGCTCCTCTACGCCGCGCCTGTTGCTCTCGCCGCCGCGCTCGGGCCGAAGCGCCTGCTCGGCTACTACTCGGGCGTCGCGGACCTCCACGTCCGGCCCGGCGACATCGCGCACTGGCTCGGCACCGACGCGATGCTGCTCGCGTACGCGGTCGGCTTCGCACTCGTGCCCGGCGCGGTCGTGGGCGTGGTGTACGCGCTCTGGAAACCGCAGACGCGCGACGAGTGCGCGTTCGCGGCGTTGAGCCTCGGCGTGCTCCTCGGTCTGTTCGCCGAGGCCGCGCTCTACGCCACCAACGGCTCCGACCGCTTCCAGGAGCGCTACCTGATGGTGCTCCTGCCGCTCGCCTTCCCCGCCTTCGTGCTCTGGCTGCGGCGAGGCCGGCCCGCGAAGCATGCGGTCGCCCTCATCGCCGTGGCGCTGCTCGCCCTCTCGGCGCGCGTGCCACTGTCCGGCTACACCGTCGGCGACTCGAAGCAGGACTCGCCGTTCCTGATGGGCGTGTTCCGGCTCGAGAAGGCGGTCGGCATCGGCGACGGCTCGCTCGCGATCGCCCTGGCCGCCGCGGCGCTCGCCTGCCTCGCCCTTGCCGCCGCGTACCGGTCACGTTTCGTCTGGCCCGCGGTCGCCGCCAGCCTCGTCGTCTCTTGCGCTGTCGCGATGGGCGCGATCTCGTTCGACCACCACGTCGTCAGGACCGTGCGCGCGACCTTCCTGCCGGCGGACGCGCGCTGGGTCGACCACTCAGGCCTGCGCGGCGTGACGCTGATCCAGACCCCAGCCACACCTCACGCGCGCGCACACGAGCAGCTCTTCTGGAACGCGTCGCTGACGCGGCTCGCCTTCCTCGACCAGGCCTCACCGATCGACGCCTTCGGCCGCCCCCACGTGCAAGTGGCGAACGACGGTCGGCTCATGATCGGCGGCAAGACGCTGCGCGGCCCGCTCGCGATCTCGAACTTCGCCGTGCGCGCCCAGCTGACCGGCGCGACCATGGTCGCGACCGGAGCCGACTACCAGCTCTGGCGCCCGACAGGCACGCCGCGCATGGGGCTCTTCGTCGGCGGCCTCTACCACAACGGCTGGCTCTCGCCGGCCGGGCACCTGACCGTCTACCCGCGGCAGGGCCGCGTCCACGGGACGCTCCGGCTGCGGCTCTCGCTCCCGGCGAAGACGAAGACCACGGTGCTCCACCTCCAGGGCCCCGGCGTCGACCGGCGCGTGGCGGTCGTCCCCGGCCGGAGCATCGTCGTCTCCGTCGTCGTCGACCAGCGCCGCCCGTGGACGCTGAACTAGC
>DATLUU010000064.1:0-3012 GCA_035577885.1 Verrucomicrobiia bacterium | reverse complement strand
ACGGCATCGTTCTCGGTGCCTCCCTGGATCACAAGGCCGGCCCGGGGCGCGTGGTCCTGGAAGGTCGGTACGATCTGGGGCTGGCCGACCTGGGGTTCTTCGGAGCCCACGCCACCTACTCGGGAGCGCTCTCGATCCTGGCCGGATACAGCTTCTGAACACGGTCGCCGCACTGGTGCTCGTACCCGCGCTCGCGCTCGCCGCCGAGCCATCCGCGACGCCGCCTCCGGCGCCGCCCGACGCGCCTGTCCTCGAGCTCTACGCCGACCACATGCCTCGCGGCTGCACGGACATCGAGTTCGCGCCGGACGGGCGGCTGTTCGTTACCGGCGGCTCGGGCGGGAGCGGCATCCTTTACAAGGTGCCGGCGGGCGGCGGCGCCGCGGTGGCGCTCGTCGACAGCGGGCTCTACGCACCGTGGGGGCTGCGTTTCGGGCCCGATGGCGATCTCTACGTGGTCGACACCGGCAACACGAAGCAGGCCGGCTCGGGTCGCATCGTCACCATCCCGGCACCCGGGCAGACCAAGCTCTTCAAGGCAGGTCTCGACGCTCCCACGGGCTTGGTCTTCGATCGCGATGGAGACCTGTTCGTGGCGCTCTCGCGCTCGGCCAAGGTGGTGAAGATCGCGCGCGATGGCACGCTCACCGAATACGCCAAGGGCATCGGCAAGGGCGCTTCCGAGCCGATCGGCCAGCTCCAGCTCGACCGTGAAGGGAACCTCTACGCCGCGGCGGGACCGAACATCTGGAAGGTCGCGCCCGGCGGCATGCCGGTCACGAAGCTGATCGACGGCGGGCTCGGCGCGGCCACGGGCTTCATCGGCTGGACGGGCGACAACTTCATCGTCTCCACGAACGCGCTCCACGAGCTGCGCATCGCCTCGCCCGCGGCCGGCGTTCGCATCCTCACCAACTCCACGCTCCCGGAGCCGTGCAAGGTAGGAGCGATGCCGAACGAAGCGAGCGTGTCGCTGCCCATTGGCATGCGCATGTACAAGGGCTCGGCCTACGTGGCCGACCAGGGCTGCCGCAACGTGCGCAGCTTCGTGATGCCGAGCCCGAGCAAGGCGCCCACGTGGGGCAAGCTGCAGACGCACTACAGGTAGCCCGCCGGTCATCAGGTGCCTCCCGCAGCGCGACTCCGGTCCCATTCGCAGCGCAAATGAATCGTTCCCCGTAATGACCGACGCGACGCCCGTATCGGATGCTTGACCCGAAGACGTGATGGCGATCGCGCGCCGGGCGTTACCGACCGCGCCCGGCGCGCCGGGGTTGGTCCCGATGCGGCGCTCGTGAGAGTCTGCGCCGTCCATGCACGCGGCCCGACCGTGCGGCGCCGCGAGCACCGTGCCGTCCGACCCCGAACAGGAGCCCCGACTTGAACAAGGCCGTTCGCGTCGCGATCTCCGCGCTGGCGGTCGTGCTCGCAACCACCGCCGCGCCCGCCCGAAACGCCGCCGCCGCGAAGTCGAAGCCTGCCGCCAAGCCCGCAGCCACGCCCGCGCCGCCGCCGATGCGCCCGCGCGAGGGCGACTTCGTCCTCAGGGACTTCAAGTTCCGCTCCGGCGAGTCACTGACCGAGCTCAAGATCCACTACCTGACCCTCGGCCGGCCGCTGCGCGACAGCTCGGGAAGCATCGCCAACGCCGTGCTCGTGCTCCACGGCACGGGGGGCACGGGCCGCCAGTTCCTGTCGCCCCAGTTCGCGAACGTGCTCTACCCGCCGGGCGGGCTCCTCGACACCGCGCGCACGTACGTCATCCTGCCGGACGGCATCGGGCACGGCCGCTCGAGCAAGCCGAGCGACGGACTCAAGATGAAGTTCCCGAAGTACGACTACGACGACATGGTCGAAGCCCAGTACCGACTCGTCACCGAATACCTGGGCGTGAAGAAGCTGCGGCTGGTCATGGGTACGTCGATGGGCGGCATGCACACATGGGTGTGGGGCGAGACGCACCCGGACGCGATGCGCGCGCTGATGCCGCTGGGCTGTAACCCCATCGAGATCGCGGGGCGGAACCGACTCTGGCGCGCGATGGTCCTGGACGCGATCAAGAGCGACCCGGCGTGGCACGACGGCGACTACGTGAACCAGCCCTCGAGCGGCCTGAGGGCGGCCGCCGACCTGCTGATCATCGCCGGCACCGCGCCGGCGCTCATGCAGCGCGAGATGCCGAAGCGCGATTCCGTGGAAAGCTATCTCGATCGCACGCTGCCCGCGCGCATCGCCCAGCTCGACGCGAACGACCTCATCTACCAGATCGACGCCTCGCGCAACTACAACCCGGAGCCCGATCTGGAGAAGATCACGGCGCCGCTCGTGTGGGTGAACTCCGGCGACGACTTCATCAACCCGCCCGAGCTGGGGATCGCCGAGAAGCTCATGCCGCGGGTGAAGCACGGCCGCTACGTGCTGGTCCCGGCGAGCGACAGGACGCACGGCCACGGCACGCACACGTGGGCCGAGTTCTGGAAGGACGAGCTGGCGGCACTGTTGAAGGACAGCGAGGGGCCGTAGGCACGACGGGACGGTGACCCGGTCCCGCGCGGGCGACCGGGTCATCGTCACTGCTTCGGAACCAGCCTGAACTCGAACACTCTCGTGGCCTTCGTGTCGCGGCCCTCGTCCGGGATGACCCTTAAGACGTAGTCGCCGGCATTCCAGGGCCCGACCGTCGTGGACAGCTCGAACGGCCGATCGAGTGCCTCGGCGGACAGCGTGTCGCGTGCCACTTCCACCCTCGCCGCCGTCGTGACCGTGATCAGCAGCTGCGAATCACGTCGAACGAACAGCGCGGGCAACTGGACGCGGACACGGAGTGTTCCAGACTCGAGGGTGTCCGAGGCCGGCGCCGGCCTCGTCGCCCCCCGTAGCGACTCACGTAGCACCAGAAGAGGTTCTCCCCCGAGAGCGGCTTCCGGTGTGGGTGAGGGCAGGGCGGCGATCGGCGGCGCCGACGGCGGTGTCGGCGGACTCCTCGCCTGGCGCCAGAGCACGAACGCCGTG
>DATLUU010000063.1:0-9661 GCA_035577885.1 Verrucomicrobiia bacterium | reverse complement strand
CCGATGCTGGTGCCGGTGGCGCCGTGGTAGCTGCGGTAGGTCGAGAGCACCTTCGCGCGGCCGGTGTGGCCGCGCGCGAGCCGCACCGCGTTCTCCACCGCGTCCGTGCCGCCGTTGGTGAAGAACACCATGTCGAGGTCGCCGGGTGCCAGCTCCGAGATCAACCGAGCCGCCTCGCTCCGCATGTCGTTGGCCATGAACGGCCCGATGGTGCAGAGCCTCGATGCCTGCTCCTGGATCGCGGCCACGAGCTTCGGATGCTGGTGGCCGATGTTCACGTTCACGAGCTGGCTCGCGAAGTCGAGCCAGGTGCGGCCCTTGTCGTCCCACATCCGCGAGCCCTTGGCGCCCGCGATCACGGTGGGCTGGAGCGCTCCCTGCGCGGACCAGGAGTGGAAGACGTGGGCGCGGTCGTTGGCGTAGGCGGCGGCGAGATAGGGCGAGGTGCTCAGGTCGAGTTCGGTCATGGCGCGGATGGTAGGCCACGGGCGGCCGGCGCGGAAGGGCCGCTCAGGTCAAGGGGAGAACGTGCCGATGACCATTCGGTTCGCCCGCCGACCCGAGCCGCCAGGAGGGATCCACGCCGTGCAGACGCCGCGCCCGTTCTCGCCCTGGTGGGCCCTTGCCCTCGCACCCGTGGCGCTCGGGATCGGCTGGATGGCCGGCGGCACGCCGGCCCCGCCTCGGCACGAGCCCTCGGTCTCGATCACGCCGATCTCCGCAACCGGCGCAGGGGCAGGGCTCACCCGGCCGGCAGCGCCGCAGCGGGCGGAGCCGCCGGTCGTCTACTCCGAGTGGACGACCTACGACGACGCGATCCGGCAGGCCCGTGACACCGGCAAGCCCGTGCTCCTGGACTTCAACGCCGAGTGGTGCGGCCCCTGCCAGATGCTCCGCCGCGAGGTGTTCGAGAACGCGGCTGCGGGCACCACGGTCAAGGCAGCCGTGATCCCGGTCTCGCTGGTGGATCGCGTCCGCGAGCAGGGCCAGAACCCCGCCGCGCTCGAGCAGCTGCAGCAGCGCTACGACGTACAGGCGTTCCCGACGCTGGTGGTGTTCGCGCCCGGGAGCGGGCGGTTCGAACGCCGGGTGGGCTATCCCGGAGACGCCGAGACGCTGCGCTGGATCACGGAGACCGCGGCGCGCCTTCGCTGAGCCGCCCCGACCTGCGGGCCCAAGCATCCGGCGAACTTCGTTCAGCCCGGCGCGACGCCGGGCGGAGTCCCGGGACCCGTGCATTGCGCATGGCACGGAGTCCCGCGTGAGCCCCGGTTGCTATATCAAATCCGTTTAGCGCTTGTGTCGCCGAGAATATGAATGGGATACTCCTCATTAACTCGTGCGTTACAGCGTGCCGTCCGGTGTCCCCGCGCGAATCCGCTCGGAACCCGAACGCGCCTCTCTCTCGCGCGAACCGCATCGACGTCCCCACGGGTTCCCGGCACTCACGACCTGCAAGTCACGACGCGACTCTCCGCGCGTCGGGCCGAGGACCTGAAACCCCTGCGCACGGTGCCCCGCACGGCGCCGTGCGATCCGGTTCGCCGGCACGGCCACCGCCAGCGTCCACGGGAGTACACCCGGTATGGATCGACTCCACCCCGCGCGGGTTCTCGTCACCGGTGGCGCGGGCTTCCTCGGTTCCCATCTGTGCGCGCGTCTGCTCAAGGAAGGCAAGGACGTGCTCTGCGTCGACAACTTCAGCACCGGGAGCCGCGACAACGTGCTCTCGCTCATGGACAACCCGCGCTTCGAGCTGGTCCGTCACGACGTCTGCTTCCCGCTGCACGTCGAGGTGGACGAGATCTACAACTTCGCCTGCCCGGCCTCGCCCGCGCACTACCAGGCCGACCCGGTGCAGACGCTCAAGACCTGCGTCCAGGGCGCCCACAACGCGCTCGGTCTCGCGCGCCGCGTGAAGGCCAAGGTGCTCCAGGCCTCGACGAGCGAGGTCTACGGCGACCCCGACGTGCATCCGCAGCAGGAATCGTACTGGGGCAACGTCAACCCGAACGGCACGCGCGCCTGCTACGACGAGGGCAAGCGCTGCGCGGAGACGCTGTTCTTCGACTACCGCCGCATGCACGGCATCCGCATCAAGGTGGCGAGGATCTTCAACACCTTCGGGCCGCGGATGAACCCCGCCGACGGGCGCGTGGTCTCGAACTTCATCGTCCAGGCGCTGCAGAACCAGCCGCTCACCGTCTATGGCGAAGGGCTGCAGACGCGGTCGTTCTGCTACGTGGACGACCTCATCGAGGGCTGCGTGCGGCTCATGGGCACCAGCGACGACTTCACCGGACCGGTCAACCTCGGCAACCCGCAGGAGCTGACCGTGCGCGAGCTGGCGATCGCCATCATCCGGCTCACCGGGTCGCGCTCGACGCTCGTGTTCAAGGCGCTCCCCAGCGACGACCCACGTCGCCGGCGCCCGGACATCGGGCTCGCCTACGAGGCCCTCGGGTGGCGGCCCACGGCATCGCTCGAGGTGGGGCTGGCGAGGACCGTCGAGTACTTCGACCGCCTGCTCAGCACGCCCGGCTACAGGATTCCGGCGTCCCGGAACGGCCACGCCGGCCGCAACGTCGCCTGATCGGCGCCGTGTCATGACGAACGCCATCCTGGTCACGGGTGGCTCCGGCTACATCGGGAGCCACACCTGCAAGGTGCTCGCCGCGCGCGGCTGGACGCCGGTCGTGCTCGACGACTGCGTGCGCGGGCATCGCGCCGCCGTGCGTTGGGGCCCGCTCTACGTGGGCGACATCGCCGACACCGCCCTGCTCCAGCGCATCCTCCACGAGCACCAGATCCGCGCCATGGTGCACTTCGCCGCCTACGCCTACGTGGGCGAGTCCATGCAGGAGCCGGAGAAATACTTCCTCAACAACGTCGCCAAGTCGATGAGCATGCTCTCGACCGCGATCGCCGCTGGCGTCCAGCACGTGGTGTTCTCGTCCACGTGCGCCACCTACGGCATGCCCGAGTCGATGCCGATCCGCGAGACCACGCCGCAGCGGCCGGTGAACCCGTACGGCGAATCCAAGGTCGCGGTCGAGCGCGCGCTGCACTGGTTCGGCGCCACGCGCGGCCTCGGTTGGATGGCGCTCCGCTACTTCAATGCCGCCGGGGCGGACCCGGAGGGCGAGATCGGCGAGAATCACGATCCCGAGCCGCACCTGGTGCCGCGCGTGATCCAGGCGGCGCTCGGCCAGCTGTCGCACGTGGACGTGTTCGGCACCGACTATCCGACGCCGGACGGCACCGCGATCCGCGACTACATCCACGTCGCCGACCTCGCCGACGCCCACGTGCGCGCACTCGACCACCTGATGCGCGGCGGCGAGAGCATGGCGGTCAACCTCGGCACCGGACACGGTCACTCGGTGCGCGAGGTGGTCCACGCCGTGGAGCGGCGCACCGGGCTCGAGGTGCCCGTGCGCGAGGGGCCGCGCCGTGCGGGGGACCCGCCGGTGCTCGTCGCCGATCCCTCGCTCGCCGGCCAGGTGCTGGAGTGGACGCCCAGGCACTCGAGCCTGGACGAGATCGTGGACACCGCGTGGCGCTGGCAGGCCGCGCGCGCCGAACGCTCGTCCGCTACGGCGCGGGCCGGGGCGAACCCCTGACCGCCCCGGCGGATGCGAATGAGGCTCCGTTCATGATGCGCCCGAGCGCCCGCGGCAAGTTCCTCTTCGCCGGCAGCGAGAAGCTGTGGGTACGCGGCATCTCGTACGGCCGGCGTGCCGTCTCCGACGGCGATCGGGCGCTGCCGCCCCCGCACGTCGTGCGCGGCGACTTCGCCGAGCTGGCGGCCCGCGGCCTGAACGCCGTGCGCGTGCACGCCACGCCGCCGCGGTGGCTGCTCGATCTCGCCGAGGCGGCCGGGCTGCGCGTGCTCGTCGGCCTGTCGTGGCCGCAGCGTGATTGTTTCCTCGACGAACCCGGGCGCGCGCGCGCCGTGGTGCGCCGCGTCCGCCACGACGTGCGCTCGCTCGCCGATCACCCGGCGCTGCTCGCCTACGCGATCGGCGACGGCATCCCGTCGAGCATGGTGCGCTGGATGGGGGAGCGTCGCGTCGAGCGGTTCCTGCGGAAAATCACTGCCATCGTCCGCGAGGAGGATCCGGGGGCGCTCGTCACCTACGTCAATGTCCCCGGCACCGAGTACCTGCAACTCCAGTTCCTGGACTTCGCCAGCTTCGACGTGAGCCTCGGCTCGCGCGACGGGCTCGAGGGCTACCTCGGGAGGCTCCAGAACCTCGCCGACGACCGGCCGCTCCTGTTCGCCGGATCCGGGGATATGCTCCCCGGCGAGCCGGCCCCAGCGGACCTGGGTGCCCGGATCGAGACCGCGTTCGCGGCCGGCTGCTGCGGCACGTTCGTATGCGCCGAGGACCCGGCCGAGCTCGCCGCGCTGAGCGAGACCTACGCGCGGATGCCGTTCGGGAGCGAGCGCGACGATGCGCCCAGGTGGCCGCGCATCTCGGTGGTCGTCTGCAGCTACAACGGCTCGCGCACGATCCGCGACACGCTCGAAGGGCTATCGCGCGTCGACTACCCCGACTTCGAGGTCATCGTCGTCGACGACGGGTCCAAGGACAACGTCTCCGCGATCGCCCTCGAGTACGACGTACGGCTGATCTGCACGCAGAATCGCGGCCTCTCGAGCGCGCGCAACACCGGCTGCGAGGCGGCGACCGGCGAGATCGTGGCCTACGTGGACGACGACGCGTGGCCGGATCCGCACTGGCTCCGCTACCTGGCGCTTCGCTATCGCCGCGGCGACCTGGTGGGTGTCGGCGGCCCCAACCTGCCGCCGCCCGGCGACGGACCGATCGCGGACTGCGTCGCGAACGCCCCGGGTGGACCCGTGCACGTGCTGCTCGATGACCGGATCGCCGAGCACATCCCCGGCTGCAACATGTCGTTCCGCCGCGACGCGCTCAGGGCCGTGGGCGGGTTCGATCCCATCTATCGCGTGGCCGGCGACGATGTCGACCTGTGCTGGCGGCTCCAGGAGCGCGGCGGGCTCATCGGCTTCGCGCCAGGGGCGGTGGTATGGCACCACCGCCGCAACTCCGTCCGTACCTACTGGAGGCAGCAAAAAGGGTACGGCAAGGCGGAGGCGCTGCTCGAGCGCAAGTGGCCGCAACGCTACAATGCCAACGGACACTTGAGCTGGCAGGGGCGGTTGTACGGTCGCGGGTGGACGCTCTCGCTCGATCACCTGGGCGGCCGCATCTACCGCGGGGCGTCGAACACGGCGCCGTTCCAGTCGCTCTACCAGCGCACGCCGAGCACGTGGCTGTCCTTGCCGCTCATGCCCGAGTGGCTCCTCGGCGTCGCCGCACTCGCGGCGCTCACGCTGCTGGGCCTCGGCTGGCGGCCGCTGTTCATGGTGGCGCTGCCGTTGTTCGTCGTCGCCGCGGCGCTGCCGATCGCCCAGGCGATCCTCAGTGCCAGCGTCGCCCGGTTCACGAGCGGCACCACGTGGCGGGACCGCGCGTGGCGCCATGGGCTCACCGCGTTCATGCACCTCCAGCAGCCGACGGCGCGGCTCATCGGCCGCATCCAGCACGGGCTCGTGCCGTGGCGGCGCCGGGGGCCCGAGCGGAAGCTCTGGCGCTTGGCGACGCGCAGCTCGAGCTGGCGCGAGCGGTGGAAGTCGCCCGAGACGCGGCTCGAAGCCCTGCACACGGCGCTCCGTTCTTCCGGCGCGGTGGCCTGGCGCGGCGGCGACTATGACGCCTGGGACATCGCGGTGCGCGGCGGGTTCCTGGGCGAGGCGAGGCTCTCCATGGGCGCGGAGGAGCACGGCGGCGGCTGCCAGCTGCTCCGCTTCCGCACCTGGGCGCGCGTGCCCGGCTTCGCCGTGCTCGCCATGATCGCGCTCGGCGCGCTCGGTATCGCCGCGCTGGCCACCGGCGCCACCATTGTCGGAGCCTTGCTGCTCGCGGCCTCGGCATCCGTGCTCTGCACTGCGTTCGTTCACGTGGCGCGCGCGTTCGCCGCGCTCGACCTGGCGCGGCCCGCGGCGGAGGCCGAAGGCGTGACGCCCGTCGCCGCCGTCGATTCGGCGCCTACCGTCCCCGCGCCCGACACCGCCTGGGCTCCGGCGGCGCTGGCGCTCCACGAGGCCGCGGGCCAGGAGCGTTGAGCATGCGCGATTCCACGTTGTACAAGCGCCTCCTCCAGCAGACCCGCCCACACTGGCTCGCGATCAGCGGGCTCTTGCTCCTCGGCCTGCTCGCGGCGCCGCTCACGCTCCTGGTCCCGGTCCCGCTCAAGATCGCCGTCGACTGCGTGATCGGCAACGCGCCGCTGCCTGCGTTCCTCAGGCCATTGGTCCCCGCCGCGTTCCTCCACTCGCGCGGCTCCATCCTCGCGTTCGCCGCGCTCCTCGTGGTGGTGACCGCGCTCCTCGCGCAGCTCCAGGCGCTGCTCATGACGCTGCTGCGCACGTGGACGGCGGAGCGGCTCGTGCAGGGCTTCCGCGCCCGGTTGTTCCAGCACGTGCAGCGGCTCTCGCTCCTCTACCACGACGCCAAGGGCAGCTCCGACGCCGTCTATCGCATCCAGCAGGATGCGGGCTCGATCCAGGACATCGCCATCGACGGCCTGATCCCGGCCGTGACCGCGGCCGTGACGCTGGTGGGCATGTTCGTGGTCATGATGCGCCTCGACTGGCAGCTGGCGCTGGTGGCGCTGGGCGTGACCCCGATCGTGTTCGTGCTCGCGCGCATCTACCGCATGCGGCTCCGCAGGCGCTCGCGCGAGGTGAAGAAGCTCGAGACCGAAGCGCTGAGCGTGGTCTACGAGGTGCTCACCGCGCTGCGTGTGGTCAAGGCGTTCGCCCAGGAGGAGCGCGAGCTGGAGCGCTTCGCCCACACGTCGCTGCGCGGCGTGCGCGAGCGCGTCAAGCTCGCCGCGGCCCAGGGCCGGCTCCAGCTGTGGGTGGGTCTCGCCACCGCGGCGGGCACGGCGACGCTGCTGTGGGTGGGGGCGAGCCACGTGCTCTCCGGCCAGCTCACGCTCGGCGGGCTGCTGCTGGTGATGAGCTACCTGGGACAGCTCTACGAGCCGCTCAAGACCACGGCGCGGAAGGTGGCGAGCCTGCAGGCGCAGCTCGCGAGCGCCGAGCGCGCGTTCGCGCTGCTGGACCTCGAGCCCGACGTGAAAGAGCACCGTCACGCGCGCCGTCTGCTGCGCGCGCGCGGCGAGGTCGTGTTCGAGAACGTGTCGTTCGAGTACGAGCCTGGCCGGCCGATCCTGCGTGACCTCACGCACACCATCCCGGCGGGCACGCGCGTGGGCGTCGCGGGGAGGACGGGAGCGGGGAAGAGCACGATGCTCCACCTGCTGTCGCGCTTCTTCGATCCCACGTCGGGCCGCATCCTCATGGACGGTGTCGACCTGCGCGCCTATCGCGTCTCCGACCTGCGCCGGCAGTACGCGATCGTGCTCCAGGAGCCGATGCTGTTCTCCACCAGCATCGGCGACAACATCGCCTACGCGCGGCCGTCAGCGAGCCGCGAGGAAGTGATCGAGGCGGCGCGCGCCGCGAACGCGCACGACTTCATCTCCAGGCTGCCCGCGGGATACGGCACGCTCGTGGGCGAGCGCGGCATGCGGCTCTCGGGCGGCGAGCGCCAGCGCATCGCGCTCGCGCGTGCGTTCCTGAAGGACGCGCCGCTGCTCCTGCTCGACGAGCCCACGAGCTCGGTGGACACGCGCACGGAGGCCGGGATCCTCGAGGCGCTCGAGCGGCTCATGGCCGGCCGCACGTCGTTCATGGTCGCGCACCGCCTGGGCACGCTGCGGACCTGCGACCTGTTGATCCAGTTCGACGACTCGGGCAAGGCACGAGTGACGCCGCACGGCCCGGGCATGGAGTTGCCCACGTCCGTCGCCGGCTGACGCGTCCGGCCGCCCGGTGGCGGCGTTCGCGAGGTTCGGCGTGCACCCGTGGGCGCGTCGCGGTGAAGTTCCCCGCGCGTGCGGGTGGGCCGCGCGCGCAGCGGGGAGGGCGGCATGCTCGCGAGGTCCCGGGATCTCGTCGCCGGTGGTGCGTTTCTCCTCGCGCTGAGTGTCGCGATGCCGGCCGCGGCGCAGGGACCCGAGCGCGCGGCGACGCTGCCGTTCGTGGCGCCGGACGGGAAGCACATCGTCTACGTCCGCGATCTGCCGGACAAGAGCGCCGAGCTGGTGGTGATCGACGCCGCGGGCGGCAACGCGCACGTGGTGGCGCGTGACCCCAAAGCCACGGTCATGGGCGACTGGACGTCCGGCGGGCGCCAAGTGACGTACGTGATGACCGCGAACGACACCACCACGCTCTATCGCGTCGGCGTCGATGGCGGCACGCCGGTGCCGATGACGCGCCTCGTGTGCAAGGGACTCCGGCTCTCGAACGACGGCAAGCGGGTGGCCTACAGCGTCGGAGAGTGGACGCGCAGCCGGCTCACCGTGGCGAAGCTCGATGGGCGTGGGGCGAAGGCGATCACCGATTCGTCCGCCTCGTACTTCAACATCGCCTGGTCGCGCGACGACAAGCGCATCGCGGTGACGCGGCTCGACCCGTCACGCGACCTCTCGGTGTGGGTCATGGACGTGGACGGCGCGCACGCGCGCGCGGTGACGTCGTTCGCCGACTCGGCCGGCCGCGCGCAATGGCCGACCTGGTCGCCGGACGGCAGGCGCCTCGCGGTGCAGGTGGGCCGCTACGATCGGAACGACCACTCGCACGACCGCTCCGACATCTGGGTGATCGACGTCGCGGACGGGATCGCCACGAACCTCACGCCGGGCGACGACCCGTGGCTGGACGAGACGCCGTCGTGGTCGCCCGACGGGAGGTCGATCGTGTTCCAGAGCACGCGCAGCGGCCGGTTCGAGGTGTGGCGGATGAACGCGGACGGCAGTGCGCCCGTGCAGTTGACGCACTGACCGCCGTCCCTATCCTCCGCGGTCCGCGCCCCACTCTCCCAACCTCAGCCAGGGCAGGTCCATGGACCGGCTGTCGATCCGTCGTGCGTGCATCGCGTGCTGCATGTTCTCGCTGCTGGCGGCGGTTCCCGGCGCCGCGGCATCCGTCGAGGCGGCCGGGACATTCGCGGCCAAGACGAAGGGGTTCACCCGCCGCGACGGCCTGCTCGTGACCTGGCTCGACCGCAAGGCCGGCAAGCTGATGCTCGAGCTGCCGCGACCGCACGGGCCTCGCAACGAGTGCGGCAGCTTCCTCCTGCTCGAGGGCATCGAGACCGGGCTGGGATCGAACCCGGTCGGGCTCGACCGCGGTCAGGCGGGTGAGACGCGCCTGGTCACGTTCCGCCGCATCGGCGCGCGCGTGCTGCTCGAGCAGCCGAACCTTCGCTATCGAGCCGTGAGCCCCGACAGCAACGAGGTGCGCGCGGTGCGCGAGTCGTTCGCGACCAGCGTGCTGTGGGCGGGGGAGGTCCAGGCCGAGGCAGCGGACGGGAAACTGCTCGTGGACCTGACGAGCCTCCTCGTCCGCGATGCGCATGGCGTGATCGCCACGCTCAAGAGCACCGGCCAGGGCGCGTTCACGCTCGACAAGGACCGGAGCACGCTCGACCCCGACGCGTGCAAGGCGTTCCCGGACAACCTCGAGTTCGGAGCCCTGCTGACGTTCGCGGGCGAGGAG
>DATLUU010000062.1:0-5431 GCA_035577885.1 Verrucomicrobiia bacterium | reverse complement strand
CGTACAGCAGCATGGTCGCGAACGGGTGGTCGCGCCGGCCGGAAGCGTCGTCACCGTAGATGAGGAGCTGACCCTCGACCGTGACCAGCGAGTAGCCCTCGAGCGCTTCCACCGGCACGAACTGCGGCGCCTCGAACTCGCGCGCCCGCAGCGCGAGCTCGCGCTGGATGTCTTCCTGGCTGCCGCCGGCCTTGGCGATCGCCTCCGCCTGGCCGAGCGCGCCGTGCACCTGGTCCACGAGCTCGCGGTTGAACGCATCGATGACGCGCTCGGCGATGTAGGTGTCGTAGCGGGCGGACTCGTTCTCGATCTGGTGCGCCACGCCGAGCGTGAGCCAGATCGCGTTCAGCGCCAGGATCAGCGCCGGGACCGCGACGGCTCCGATCAGCAGCGCGAGCTTGCGCTGGCGCGAGCGGGGCAGGATCCACGGCCGGGGTATGGGCATGCGTCGGAAAAAGGTATGCCGGCGGCCGAGTGGCAGCCAAGCGAAGGAACGGTCAAGCGGAACCTGGCGCCGGGCGCCGGGCGCCGGGCGCGGTGCTGCGCGGGCCGCCGGGAGGCCCGGAGACACCGCGGGCCGGCCCGCGATCGGCGGACCGGCCCGTGGCGTGGGGCGCGCGCTGCCTCAGCGCATCGCGATCGGCTGGCCCGTCATGTTGCGGATGCGCTGCACGACCGAGTGGTCGTTGGAGGTGACGAGCGCCATGACGCCGCGCTCCACGTTCACCACCTCGCGGTTCAGCTTGCCGCTGGCGATCGCGCCGCGCAGCTGCTTGCAGTCGTCGCAGAGCTTGGCGTCGCTGGCGCCGGCGTAGGCGGCGGTCATGTGCTCGCTGCGCTTGGCGACCATGGCCTGGAGCTGCTTCACCTGCGCGGGCGTGTCCGCGGTGAACACGATCATGGCGCCGTTCTTGAGCGCCACCACCTGCGCGCGGGCGCCGATGGCGCGGGCGTCCTTGTCCATCTGCATCCAGTCGTCGCAGGCGCTGCAGTTGTGGGCGACGCCGTTCTGGTGCTCGGTGCAGCGGAGCCCGGCCACCACCGCGGTCGAGGCCGCGGTCGTCTTCATGCCGCAGTGGTCATAGCCGGCCGTGGCGCCGTGCGCGCCGCAGCCGCCCGACTTGCTGGTGCCGGTGTTGCTCGCGGTCGTGGCCGAGGCGCCCTTGGCGGCAGAGCAGCCCATCGCGGCGGCGACGGCGGCGTTCTGCTGGCAGGCGGCCTTCATCGCGCCCGTGCACTGGGCGGCAGCGGCGGCGGAGCAGCCCCCGTTCGCGGCGGTCGTGGCATGTGCGGCGCAGCCGCCGTCGGCGGGCGCGGCCTGCACCTGCCCATTCGTAGAAGCGACCACCGCGTTCGCGGTGGTCGTCGATCCGGCTTTCGCCGTCTTGGTGGCCTTATTGGCGTCGCACGCCTGGGCCAGCGTCGCCGTACAGGCGCACGCGATGAGAGCAAGAGCGAGTAGTCGCAGTGACTTCATGGACCCGACCTCCCGGAAGGTGATGGCTCCGAGGCACTCGCTCATTCGGGGAGCGCGCCCCCTCGAGTTGTATTAGGGAACATCGGCTGGCCGCGAAAAATCGTGTCACCCACCCTACTGGCCGGTGTCAGGCATGTGCAAAAAGCCCCGTCAGGACTGGCCCACGAGACGCTCAGCCCGCGTGCGGGACGCGTCAAGCCGCCGGCCACCTCGCGCGGCGTCGAGCTCGAAGCGTTGCGAGCCCCGCGACGGCGTGCTCGTCACGGTCATCGACGTCGCCGACCCCAAGTCGCGGCTCGATTCTCAACAAGGCCGTGAAGCGCGCCGGCGCGGCTCCAACACGCAGCCGTTGACGCTCGCGCGCGGCGGTAACTACTGTGGCCGGTCTGCCCGATGGTTCGCCGCCGCCCCAAGGAAAATCGCGTCCCAATCATATTGGGCGCATTCGTCACCGGCGCCCTGCTGTTGTTCCTGGCGGGCGAGGGGCTGGCGTGGATGCACTCCGACTCCGGCCGGCTCACGGTGTGGCGGTACTTCCACATGGGTGACCGCGCGCACGCGGTGCGCATCGTCGGCGGCCTGATCGAGCGCGGCCTCGACAAGGCCGGCGTGCCCCGCGCGGCGATCGACTCGAGCGTCGAGGGCGGCAGCGGCCCCTCGCTCCACTGGCGGGTGACGCTGCCGCCGGACGGGGCCCCGCTCCAGGTGAACCAGCTCGTCACGCGCGCGGTCGAGGCGGGCGGCGCCACCGTGCTCTCGGGCCGCGAGCGCACCGACAAGGACGGCTCGCTCGTGGTGACGCTGATGATCGGCGTGCCCGGCCGGCCCACGCACGCGGTGGACATCGTGCGGCCGTACCGCGGGGAGGAGACCACGCGCGCGCCGCGCATGGCGGTGCTGCTCTACGCCTCGAGCGAGGACGAGCCGTTGCTGGTCAGCGCGTGCGCGCGGCGCGAGGTGTTCGGCGTGGGCGTCAACGCCACCGGCGGCGCCAAGGCGCCAACGCTGCGCGCGGCGCGCCAGCACCATCACGAGGTGGTGCTGTTCATGCCCATGGAGCCGGAGAACTACCCGCGCGTGAACCCCGGGCCCGCGACACTGCTCGTGAGCATGTCGTCGGGGAAGATCGAGCAATCACTCCGGCGCGAGATCGAGCTGGCGCGGCCGGTGGTGGCGGTGGCGAACCTCATGGGCTCGTTCGCCACCCAGGACGAGTCGTTCATGACCGCGGTCTACAAGGAGCTCAAGCACCAGGACCTGCCGTTCCTGCACGTGGGGGCGGTGCCGCGCGCGGTGTGCCGGCCGCTGGCGTCGCGGGTGGGGGCGGCGTACGAGGAGCCCGACGGCATGATCGACGCCGAGGCGCGCCGTGGGGACGCGAAATCGCTCGACCGCGCCTGGGCGGACTGCGTGGAGCGCGCGAAGGGACGCGAGCAGGCGCTGGTGCTGCTCCGCGTCACCGCGACCAGCGCGCCGTGGCTCGATCGAGCGTTCTCGGAGAAGGCGCTCGAAGGCGTCGAGCTGGTGCCCCTGTCCGCGCTGATGCGAAAGCCCGGTACAGGTCAGTAACTTAGCGGAGTAGCATTTTCTGCGCGTGGGCCGTTATGCTTCCGGTCCATGCAGCCGGGACAGGACGTCCTCTCTTCGCTGCTCCGCGCCAGCGCGCGGTCGTGGCGGCTCTCCGATGGTCGCGGTGCGCTGTCGCGCGGCACGGCCTCGGGCGCAGCCACCCGCCGGGCGCACGCGCTCCTCGCCGCGCCGCAGGTGGGTCCGCATGCGGCGTGGCCCGCGGTGTCCCTGCTCCGCTTCGACGACCGCGTGCGGCTGGCCGACGGCCAGGTCCTCGAGCTGACCCCGGCGTTCATGCTCTCGAGCAAGCCCGGAGCCACGCCGGCGCTGACCGCGCGGGCCGGCTCGCTCGCCCACGGTGAGAGCTTCGCCGAGACGCCGTGGCCGCGGTGGCGGTTCCGCGGCGAGGGCTGGCTCCTGGAGCGCGAGTACCGCCTGATCGAGGACCACCCGGCGCTGCTCGCGTCGTGGCGGCTCCTGGAGGGCGGGCCCCTTCACGTCCACGTGGGACCGCTGCTCGTGGCGCGCTCGCTCGAGGGGCTCCAGGCGGAGACGCCGGAGTTCCGCGGCGCCGTGACCGGCATCCCCGGCCGCGTGCGCTGCCTGACCGTGGAAGGCTACTCGCCGCTCACGCTGTGGCACGGCGGCGCGTTCATGCCCGCGCGCGCATGGCAGCGCGGGCTCGCCTATCCGTATGACGGCGTGCACGACCTCGACGATCCCGACGTGGGCGGATGGATCAGCGGCGAGGACGCGTTCCTTCCCGGCTGGGTGCAGTGCGCGCTCGCCGAGCCCGGCGCCGCGCTCCACATCGTGGCCTCGCCCGAGGAGCACCTCTTCCGCACGCTCGCGAGCGAGCAGCGGCTGGGGACGCCGCCCGTGCGCACGCTCGCCGAGTGCCTCGCCGTGCTCGACCTCGCCGAGGGCGAGCGCCGCGGCAAGGTGCACGACGCCGCGCTCGCCGGCGCCGCACGCACGCTCCGGCAGGCGGCCGCCGCGCACGCCGGACCTTCGAAGACGATCGAAGAGCCCGCGAAGGCGTCCGCGCGAAAGTCGGCGAAGGCAACCGAAGCGGTCGAGCCGATGGAGCCCGAGGCACCCGCCGACGTCGTTCCCGCCGTGGGCGCGCTCGCCGCGCGGCTCCACGGCGCGCTCTACGAGCACGCCGATCGCACCGGCGTGCTCACGAACCCCGCGCGCATGGTCGAGCGCGGGCCCGACGCTCTGCGCGTGGCGGCGGGCCTGGTGACGCTGCGCGCGTTCGGCCCCGCGCGCGACATCGCGCGCGGATACCTGATGTACCTGGACGAGGGCCTCGCGCCCGCGTCGTTCGACGCCGGCGGCTATCCGCATTACGGCAGCCCGGAGAGCTCGCTGTGGCTCGTCCACCTCGTCGATCTGATCGCGCGGCGCGACAGCGGTTCGGAAGCCACCAAGGCCTTCCTCGAAGACGGCGCGTACGCGCTGCTCGAGGGCGTGCTCCACCACCTGCGCTCCGGCTCGCGCAACGGCGTGCGCTGCGACTCGGACGGGTTCCTGTGGTTCGGAGAAGACGAGGACGCGAGCACGCGCGCCGATCTGAACGCGCTCTGGTACCACGCGCTCGCCGCCATGTCGCAGCTGGCGAAGCTGATGAAGCGGCGCGAGAACGCCGCGTTCTACATGGCGTGGGCACGCGAGCTGCAGCGCGCGTACGCAGACCGGTTCTGGGATGAGAAGCGCAGCTGCCTCTACGACGAGGTCACGGCCGCAGGGCCACTGCGCTCGCTGTCGCCGTCGCAGCTCTATGCGGTGGCGCTGCCGCCGGTGCTGCTCACGCCCGACCTGGCGTTGCGGCTCGTGGACACGGTGACGCGCGAGTTGTACGACACGCGCGGGTTACGTCCGCGCCCGGGCGACGGCGCGCCGGATCCGGCGTGGCTGGGTCCCTGGGCGGCGGCGGCCCTGCGCTCGCACGGCCGCGACCGCGCGGCGGCGAAGCGTGTGCGCGCGGCGCTCGAGCACTACGCGGCGATCGGCGACGGCGATGCGATCGAGCTGGACGCGCGCGCGGCCGCCGAGCTGGTGCGCGCCTGGGTCGAGGAGATCGATCACGCCGTCCCCGCCTCAGCTGAGACTGCTGTCTCCAAGCGCTGAGCTGCTTGGTGCCGCGAGGCGTTCTACCGTCTTGACCGTTTAGTTGCACCTGCGGGTCACGCGGAGGGGCACCCACGCGAAGCGTGGGTCGGGGGACGTTCATTCGCCTTCGGCGAATGCCCCCTGCGCTCCGCCCACATGCTCGCGGGCGCGTACACCACTACCCGGCCCGAGCGGGTGTTGATTCCCCGGCGTCTGTTTCGCGCGGTCGCCGCGTGGGAGCAGGACCCGTTCGTGCCGGGTAGCGAT
>DATLUU010000061.1:0-2440 GCA_035577885.1 Verrucomicrobiia bacterium | reverse complement strand
GATGTGGCGCGGCGCCACGGTGAACAGCGACCCCACCAGCGTCTCCTTGATGTGCTCGGCGCCGGAGGGCGTCTTCTCCAGCAACAGGAACGCCAGCGCCTGGGCGGTGGCGAACACGATGCCGATGAACGCCTCGAGCGGAGCATGGCCTGCGCGGCCGCGCAGCCAGGCGAACAGCGCCGCACCCAGCATCGTCATGCCGAGTGCCAGCAGGTAGGCGCCCACCTCGTCGTGCTCGCGGCCCAGGACCACGGCGAGCGCCACGCCCAGCGCCGCCATCTGCGCCAGCGCCAGGTCCACGAACAGCACGCCGCGGCGCACGATGTGAAAACCGAGATAAGCGTGGATGCCGGCCAGCACGAGCGCGGCGAGCGCTGCCACTTGGAAGAACGGGAGCCTGAGCGCGTCGAGCATCACTTGCCTCCCGCGAGCGCCGCGAGCAGCGCGTCGAAGTGCTGGAGATAGCTGCCCGCGGTGGCCGCGTCACACGAGGCCGCCTCGATGACCGGGCGCACGCCTGCCTCGCGCTCCAGGAACTTGCCGCCGTCGGACGCGAAGTAGGGCTCCTGGATGAGCAGCGCCACCTTGCGCGCCTTGGCCTGGTCCACGAGCTCGGCCAGGTGCTTCGCCGTGGGCGGGATGCCGGGCACCGGCTCCACCGTGTTCACCACGTCGAGCCCGAACGCGTCGGCGAAGTAGCTCCACGAGCGGTGGTACGTGAACACCTCGTGCGAGCCCAGCTTCTTCGCCGCCTCGGCGTTCCGTTCCCACGCCGCCTGCGCGTCCTTGCCGAACGCCTCGGCGCGCGCGTGGTACTTCTCCGCGTTGCCGGGATCCGCCTTGGCGAGCGCGTCGGCGATGTTGTTGGCGACGACGGCACCGTTCCGCGGATCGAGCCAGTAGTGCGGGTTGCCGTCGGGGTGCACGTCGCCCATCGACGCGTCCACCTTGCCGGTGGGCTTCTCGAGCACGTGCACGTCGCGCGAGCAGTCCACGATCTGAACGCTCGAGTTGCGCGAGCCGTCGACGATGGCGTCCGCCCACTGGTCGAGGCCGAGACCGACCTTCAGGTAGAGCTTCGCGCGCGACACCTTCACCATGTAGCTGGGCAGCGCTTCGATGCGGTGCGGGTCGGAGCCGGGCTTGGCGATCGCGAACACGTCCACCTGGTCGCCGCCGACGCTGGCGGCGATCGAGGCGAGGTCGGTGGTGGAGGCGGCGACGTTCAGCTTGGCGAGGCTCGCGGCCGGGGCCATCAATGCCGCGGCCGCGAGCAGGAACGAGATGAGTCTGCGGAGCATTGGAGGTTCTCCTAGAACTGATGGGCCTTGTGCGGGCCCATCGAGAAGATGACGCGGAGGGTGAGCTCCTGGACGGAGTCCGTGTTCGGGGGAAAGGCGCCCGGCGCGAACGGCACGGTCCCCGTGGTTCGTTCGGTCTGGCGCCAATCGAGCCGGAACGCCGTGGTCTCCTCCATGAGCGCGAGCCCGGCGAAGACTCCGGTCGAGCTCACGCTGGAACCGGGGTTCGCCGGGTCGTCGTACTGCTCGTACGACGCTCCGGCGTTGTAGCGCTGCTTCCAGTTGTAGTCCGCGAACAGGTAGCCACCGTTCGCCTTCCTCGTGAGGACGTCGTAGGTGGAACCGCTCCAGCTCGCCTCGTCCCGGGCCAGGTGCAGGTATTCGCCCTGGACCAGCAGGTAGGCGCTGGCGGAGGTCCACGCCTTGAGCTTCATGTCACCGCCGACGACGAGCGTGCGCGCGGCCGCGGCGACGTTGTTCGTGCCCTGCGTGGCGGAAAAGCCCAGCTCGAGGCCGGAGCGGTCGCCGATCCCCTGGAACGCCGCGAGCCGGCCGAGCCACGCCGCCCGCGGCTCGTCGGCGCGGTCGCCGTCCGGCGTGAGCAGCGGATCGTTCGCGATGCCGCTCGGCGTGCGTGCGATCCGGAAGCTGTCGCCCTGGAGCACGTCGCCATACGCCGTCACCGACGTCGAGCCCGGCAGCGGCAGGCGATACGACACGTCGAGGCCCGTCTCGTTGTACGACTCCGTGCCGGGCAGGTAGGCCGCCAGGACGCCGAAGCGGTTTGCGAACGGGTACGTGTGCGGGTGCGCGGGGTTCAGTTTCCCGAACCCGACCCGGTACTTCCCGCCCTTGATCTGGACGTCACCGGGCAGGCCTCTCAGTAATGAGAAGTACCCTTCCTCGAGATCGATCAGCCCGTCCTGGAGCGTGACGTCGAAGAAACCGCGAGCGTAGGGATTCAACGCCGCGTCGAAGACGAGCTCGGTCTCGCCGACGTCGAAGACGGGCCGCTTCGCCGTTGGATCGGTCGCGTCATCGTTCCAGCGAATGAACGGCTGGCCGATCACCGAGATGTCGGGGTTCGTGACCCCGGCGTGCGCGCGGCGTGCCGGCGCGAGCGCCAGCACGAGCAGCGC
>DATLUU010000060.1:0-3748 GCA_035577885.1 Verrucomicrobiia bacterium | reverse complement strand
GCGGTGATGGCGCGGGCGGAGTCGGTGGCGATCGACCTCGCGCCCTACCTCCCGATCTACCACTACTCCGTCTCGGAGCTGGTGAAGCCGTGGGTCCAGGGCATCTACCCCACGCCGCTCGACGTGCACCCGCTGAAAGAGGTGTGGATCGACCACGACTGGCGCCAGCACGAGCCGCTCGCCGGGGAGAGCGCGCGCCGGTGATCACCTACGTGCTGCGGCGCGTGCTGCTCATGGTGCCGACGCTGTTCGTCATCGCCAGCCTCACGTTCGTGCTCATGAGGATGGCCCCGGGCGGGCCGTTCATGAGCGAGAAGGAGATCCCGGCGACAGCGAAAGCCGAGCTCCTCGAGCGCTACGGCCTCGACCGCCCGCTCCACGAGCAGTACGCGGCGTTCCTGAAGAACACGGTGCGGCTCGACTTCGGTCCCTCGTACAAGTACCCCGACCGCCAGGTGCGCGACATCATCTTCGACGGCTTCCGCGTCTCCGCCGAGCTGGGCGCGTGGGCGCTGGCGCTGGCACTCCTCGTCGGCGTCCCCATCGGCACCATCGCGGCGGTGCACCAGAACCGGCCCGCCGACCACGCCGCCATGTTCCTGGCGCTCGCGGGCGTCTCGATCCCGAACTTCGTCCTCGGGCCCACGTTCGTCCTCGTCTTCGCGCTGACGTTGCTGTGGCTGCCGGCGGGGCTCTGGACCGGGCCCGCTTCGCGCATCCTCCCCGTGCTCGCGCTGTCGCTCAGCTACATCGCCTACATCGCGCGGCTCACGCGCGCCGGCATGCTCGAGGTGCTGCGCCAGGACTACATCCGCACCGCGCGCGCCAAGGGCCTCGCCGAGCACGTCGTGGTGGTGAAGCACGCGTTGAAGCTCGGCATCCTTCCCGTGGTGTCCTACCTCGGACCCGCTGCGGCGCGCATCGTCATGGGCTCGATCGTGATCGAGCAGATCTTCGCCATCCCCGGCCTCGGACGCTACCTCGTGGTGGGCGCGATCAATCGCGACTACACGCTGGTGATGGGCGTGGTGCTGTTCTACGCCTCGTTCCTGCTGGTGTTGAACCTGCTGGTGGACGTGGCCTACAGCTGGCTCGATCCGCGCGTGGAGCTGGCGTGAGCATCGGGCTCAACCCTCCCGCGAGCGTATTGGCCGCGCCGCGCCCGCCGCGGAGCCTGTGGTCCGACGCCTGGGCGCGGCTGCGCCGCAATCGCGTCGCCGTGGCCGCCGGCGTGTTCCTGGTGGTGATGAGCGCGATCGCCGCACTCGCGCCGTGGCTCCCGGGGCTCCCCGATCCCGCGGTGCAGGACCTGGCGAAGGGCGCATCGCCCCCGTCGCTCGCGCACGTGTTCGGCACCGACGAGCTGGGCCGCGACCTGTTCGCGCGAGTGCTCCACGGCGGGCGCATCTCGCTCCTCGTCGGCGTCGTGGGCACGCTCGTGTCGCTGCTGATCGGCGTCACCTGGGGCGCGGTCGCAGGCTACGTGGGAGGGCGCACCGACGACCTCATGATGCGCGTGGTCGACGTGCTCTATGCGCTCCCCTACCTGTTCCTCGTCATCCTGCTGCTGGTGTTCTTCTCGCGTTCGCTCGTCATGCTGTTCGTGGCGCTGGGGCTCGTCCAGTGGCTGACGATGGCGCGCATCGTGCGCGGGCAGGTGCTGTCGCTCAAGCACCAGACGTTCGTGGAGGCGGCGCGCGCGCTGGGAGCGTCGGACGCCGCCATCATCTTCCGCCACATCGTGCCCAACACGCTGGGGCCGGTGATCGTCTACACCACGCTCACCGTGCCGGCGGTGATCCTGCAGGAGGCGTTCCTGAGCTTCCTGGGGCTGGGCGTGCAGCCGCCGAACGCCTCCTGGGGAACGCTCGTCTCCGACGGCGCGCGGCTGCTGGCGCTGTTTCCCTGGCTCGTGATCTTCCCCAGCCTCGCCATGTCGCTGACGCTGCTGGCGTTCAACTTCCTCGGCGACGGGCTGCGGGACGCGCTGGATCCGCAGGGGAGACGCGATGCGGCTGCGTAGCGCCTACCCGAGCTAAGGTTGCGGGTAGGCTCCCGACCAAGTCGTTCCGGCGGGCGGGGCTACGGCTCCGGGCTCACGCTCCTCCCCCTCGGGCGACGATTCCTTGTGAGAGCCGGGCCCTCCACGGTCCGGAACCATTGGCCCTCGAGACCCAACGCATGAGAGTCGCCCGCAGGCTCCTGGCACCCGCTGCGCTCGCCGTGCTCGCCGGCGCGCTGTGTACGCCGACCCCCGCGCGAGCGTATTCCCTCTCCACCTGGTCGTGGAACGAATCCGTCACGCTCACGTTGAGCGACGGGCGCTCGATCGAGGGCCGTTATCGCGGCGTGTTCGGCCGCTCGCACGATCCCGCAACGTACCCCGACCGCTACGAGGCGTGGCGCGCCAAGCTGGGAACGGCTGCGCCGCCGGCGCTGGGCGAGACGCTGTTCGTCGCGCGCGAGACGGGCGGGCAGGTGAGCGGGGCGCTCCGCGGCTTCGCGAATCACTCGCTGCTGCTCGGCACGGACGACAGCTGCGTCTGCATCGTGGTGCCGCTCGACAAGGGCACCGTGCTCCGGCTCGGCGATGGCGCGGAGGCCACGGGCACCACGGCCCACCGGCGCTGGAAGTCCGCGCCCTCGCTCTACGTGGTCGCGCTCCGGGTCGATGACGCATCGGTCGCGGTGCCGGTGTCGATGATCACGTCGAGGTCGATGATCCCGCCGGCGGGCGCGAGGCCCGGCGTGACCGCGGTCGTCGGCGTGCTCGTCGCGGCGGTGCTCCTCACCGGCGCCGCGTTGGCGGCGATGGCCAGCTCGTTCAACCAGCCGATGATCTGACGGCCCTGGCGCCGGCGGGTCACGCCCCGCCGCGCCGGGCGACGGCTTCCAGTGGCGGGACGAGCGCGCCAGACGCGCGTCCCGCCGCTCGCGGCCGAAGGAGACGCGACCACGTGAGATCCATCCGGCTTCGATCGTCCTGTGCGCTGTTCGTCATCGTCATGGGAACGCTCATGACCTCATCCACCGGCCGCGCGTACTCGCTCACGTCGTACGAGTGGGACGAGCCCGTCACCTTGAAGCTCGCGAGCGGTCGGCGGGTCGAGGGCCGTTACCGCGGCACGCTCGGCGCCGCGTCCTCGACCTCCTATGCCGAGCGTTACGCGGCATGGCTCGATGAGGTGGGCTCCACGTCCGCGCCCGCCCTCGGCGAGACGCTGATCGTGCGGCCCGGATCGGGCGAGCCCTTGCGCGGCGCGTTCGGCGGCTTCTTCGGCGGCGAGCTGCTGCTCGCCACGGAGGACAGCGACTCGTACCTCATCGTCCCCATCCGCGGGAACGACGTGCGCCGCACCGACGAGCCGGCCATGGACTCGGACTGGATCGCGGCCCGGGAGCTGTGGAGGTCCGCCCCCACGCCCTATTCGTATGTCGTCCAGACGGAGCAGGGCACGGTGGCCGTGCCTGCGACCGCGATCACTTCGAGTGGGTCCAGGCAAGCCCGCGTCGGGAGCGAAGGCCACGGCGGTATCAGCGGCGGTGCCAGTTCCGGCGGCGGGAGCGGTGGTGGTGGTGGCGGGGCCGTGGTCGCCGGCGTGCTCGTGGGCGCGCTCGTCGCCGGCCTGGTCGCGTACGTGGTGGCGGGCGCCGTGGTCGCGAGCGTGTTCAGTCACCTGTTGATCTGAAGCGCCTACGCGCCAGCCTTCTCCCCCAGCATCGTCGCGCGCTCGGCGGACGTCATCGG
>DATLUU010000059.1:0-7229 GCA_035577885.1 Verrucomicrobiia bacterium | reverse complement strand
CGCCGATCGTGCACCTGACCGGCCTCGCCTCGCCGCGCGCGCTGGCGTTCGCGGACGATGGGACGTTGCTCGTGGCCGAGACCGGCGCCGCCCGTGTGCGCCGCTGGACGCTGGAGCCCGAGAGGACGGACTGAGTCGTGGCGCGCAGCACCCTTTTCGTGGCCGGGACGCTCGCCGCGTGCGCGCTGGCGCTGGCCGCGCCGGCGCTCGCTGCGCGTGGTTCGGACACGACGGGCGTTGCGACCACGGCCGCGCAGCGCGACCCCTCGTGCGCGGTGTTCCCGGTGGTGCCCACGTCGGGCGTGGCGCTGATGCGGCTGCCGCGGGGCTTCATCCGTGCCGGGAGCGATTCGGTGTGGTCGCGCGCCGGCGCCTGGGCGCGCGACCGCGATTACCGGCTCGATCGGTTGCGCGGCGACCTGCGACTGCTGCGCTCGTGGGTGCCGGGCGAGACGCTGTGGGTGAGCGTGTGCGGGCTCCTCGCGCCGCCGGGACTCGAGTACGCGCGACAGGTGTACCAGCCCGTGCGCGCCGCCGGCACGATCGACACCGGTGCGGCCGCGGGGACGCCGGCGGCGATGCCCGCGACGAGCCGGCCCTCGACCGGGCGCGATCCCTCCACCGCGCCCAGCGGCGCGGCACTCGCGGTCAACGGCAACAAGACGCTGGCCGTGGAGTTCGGCTCGGCCCAGGACGCGGCGCTGCGACAGTCGCTGGATCTCTCGCTCAGCGGCCGCATCGCGCCCGGCGTCGAGCTCACGGGCGTGCTGAGCGACCGCGACACGCCGCTCTCGGCCGCCGGTGCCACGCAGGATCTGCAGTCGCTCGACCGCGTGCTCGTGGAGATCAAGGCGAAGGACGGCGCGGGCGCGCTCGGCGACATCCCGGTGACGCTCACGAGGAGCGAGTTCGGCCGGCTCGAGCGGCGCGTGCAGGGCGTGGCGGGCGAGTGGCACCCGGGCGATCTCTCGGTGCGCGCCGCCGCCGCGGGTGCGCAGGGCGAGTACAACCGCCTCCAGTTCGTGGGCGTGGACGGACTCCAGGGGCCCTACCAGCTCACCGACCGCGACGGGAACGCCGGGATCACGATCGTGGCCGGGAGCGAGGTGGTGACCGTGGACGGCGCGCGCATGACGCGCGGCGAGGCCGCCGACTACGCCATCGACTACGACCGCGCACGGGTCACGTTCTCCAATCGCCGTCCGATCTCGTCGGCGTCGCGCATCACCGTCGAGTACCAGTACGCGCTCACGCGCTTCCGCCGCAACCTGGCGATGTTCTCGAGCGAGTGGAAGCACGGCGGCTGGTCGTGGTACGCGCAGGGCATCACCGAGGGGGACGACGCGGGCCGGCCGCTCTCGGGCCCGCTGGACGCGACCGACCGCCTGCGGCTCTCGCAGTCCGGCGACTCGCTGGCGCTGGGCGTGGGCGTGACGCCGGGCGTCGGCGACTACGACAGCGTGCGCGTGGGCACGACGCTCCACTTCGCGTTCGCAGGGCTCGACTCGGGCGCGTTCGCGGTGCAGTTCGCGCGCGTCGGCGACGGCGTCGGCGATTACGCCGACTCGGGCGTGGTGGGCGGGCGCACGGTCTACCGCTACGTGGGGCCGCGGCTCGGGGCGTTCCAGGTCGGCCGCTCGCTGCCGGCGCCGATGACGCAGCGGCTTGCTGCGGTGGGCACGTCGCTCGCCGCGGGCGCGATGCGGCTCGACGTCGAGGGCGCGGGCTCGTTCCTGGACAAGAACACGCTCTCCGCGCTCGACGACGGCGACGACCTGGGCGGGGCCGGTCGCGCGCTGCTCTCGAGCGAGGGCCGGCTCGGGATCGTGCCGGGTCGCGCCGGGATCGCTGCGGGTTTCCGCGCCGTGGACAAGCGCTTCGCGCCGTTCTCGCGACTCGAGCAGCCGTTCGCGGAGGAGGACTGGGGCTTGCCCGCGGGCTCGGATCTCGAGCACCAGCGCCGCGCCGATGCCAGCGCGTGGTGGCGGCTCTCGACGGGAAACGAGGTGAAGGCGGAGGTGGCGCACCTCACCTTGCCCGACGGCTTCCGCGGCATGCGCCAGCGCGCGGACGCGCAGCTCCAGGCGGCCGGCTTCGCGGTGCAGGGCGCGTGGCTCCAGGCGAACGGCACCTCGTCGCAGTTCGCGTTCCCGGACGGCGGTCGCACGCGTGCGGTGGGGAGCGTGCTCTGGCGCGGCGGCTGGCTCTCGCCCTCGCTCCGCGGCGACGACGATCGCCGCCGCACCCCGAGCGATACGGCGACCATCGAGAACAGCGTGCGCTCGCTGGACGCGGACCTGGCGAGCGGGAGCCGCGTGCCGTTCCGCTTCGCCGTCGGCGCCGGCGTGCGCCGGGACGCGCGCGACGCCGGGCGCACGTCCACGAGCGCGCGCGCCAACACGTTGCGCGCCGAGCTGGAGACGCCGGCCAGCGCTCCGGTCGGCGCGTCGCTCTCGGCGCAGCGCCAGGACACGCGCGACGAGCAGAGCGGGGTGAAGGTGCGGCACGACCTCGCGAGCACGCGGCTCCGCGCGGAGTGGAAGCCGGCCGGGCTCTCGGGCGCGCTCCAGGTGGAGCGCACGGGCGAGGCCGAGAACCAGCGCCTGCGGAAGCTCACGTTCGTGGGCAACGGCCTCGGCAGCTTCGATTCGACGGGCAACTTCGTCGGCACCGGCGACTACGCGCTCGTGCTCGTGGTGAGCCCGGACCTCCAGCGCTTCGCACGCACCGCCACGAGCGCGCGGGCCGCGTGGGCATTCGGCGCCTCCGAGTCGTGGCGTGGCTCGCGCGTGGAGTTCACGCTCGAGGACGAGGCGCGCCGCCTGGGCGACGGGCGGCTCGCGGACGTCTTCCTCTCCACCGGCCTCGCCCTCGTCGACACCTCGCTCTCGCTCGGCACCATCGTGCAGCGGATCGAGACCGAGCTGGCGCCGGGCTCGCGCGTCGCCGCGTTCCGCGCGCGCGCCGAGCGGCACGTGTCCGCCGACCGCACGGTGGCGAACTTCTCGCAGACGACCGACCAGAGGACGGGCACGCTGCGCTGGCGCACGCGCCCGAGCCCGGGAACGAGCACCGAGGTGGAGGGCAGGATCGACTGGCAGCGCGCCGAGCAGCAGATCACCGGGGGCGCGAGCTTCGGGCGCACGTTGATCAACGAGGGCGGCACCGCGCAGTTCATCTGGCAGCCGAGCGGCGGCCTGCGGCTCGTGGGCGCGATGGAGGCGTCGTGGTCGCGGCCCATCAACCAGCCGGAGTTCACACGCACGGTACGCGTGGGACCCGACGCCGGCGTGAGCGTGGGCCGCGGCGGGCGCGTCGAGCTGACGGTGAGGCGCGCGTTCATCACCGGCCCGCCGGTGCTCGGGCTGCTGCCGAGCGCCGACCCCGCGGGTGCTGCGCGCTGGGATGGCACGGCGCGGTTCGACTGGCGGCTGCACGAGACCACGACGCTGGGCGTGAGCTCCACGGTCAGGGAGCGACCGGGGCACCGCACGGTCACGACCGGCCGCGCCGAGGTGAGGGCCTTCTTCTGATGATGCGCGCACTGCGGACCATGGTCGTCACCGGGATGGCGGTGCTGGCGCTCGTGCCCGCGTCGCGAGCCGCGAACACGCGGCTCGAGCTCAAGGGCTGGCCGCTCGCCGTGCGCGACGCGGAGGGCTGGTTCGCCGCCGCGCTGCGCGCGCCCGGGGACAGCCTCGCGCTCGCCTCGGCGCTCGCGCGCGCCGAGGTGCGGCTCCAGTCCTCGGGCTGGCTCGATGCGCGCCTCACCGCGCGCTGGGCAGCGGATAGCACCCGGCTCCTGCTCACCGCGGAGAGCGGTGAGCGCTATCGCTGGGGCGCGCTCTCGCTCGCGGTGCCGCCCGACGATTCGACGCGGCTCTCGGGCCTGCTCCACTGGCCCAGGGGCGAGCCCGCCGATCCCGCCCAGCTCACCACCGTGGTCGAGCGCGCGCTCACCGCGGCCGAGTCCCGGGGGCACGCCTGGGCGCAGCTCGCGGTGACCGGCTGGGTTCCGGATTCGGGCGTGGTCCACGTGCGGCTCTCGGGCGTGCTCGGCCCCGCGGTGACGATCGGCGCCGTGCGCATCGACGGCTTGAAGGTCACCCGCAGCGACGTGGCAGGGCGCGCGCTCGGTAAGTTCACGAACCAGACGTATGATCCCGTGGCCGCCCGGGGCGGGGCCGCGCGGCTCGCGCAGCTGGGCGTGTTCTCGCGCGCGGAGTACACCGGGCTCGAGGGCGGGACCCAGTGGCAGACCGGCACGCTCACCTACAAGGTGGAGGAGCCCCGCTACAATCGCTTCGAGGGCGCGGCGGGCGTGCAGAGCGACAAGAGCATCGTCGGGCTCGCGAACCTGCAGATGGGGAACCTGCTCGGCACCGCGCGCGCGATGTCGCTCGGGTGGCAGTCGCGAGGCGCGGGGCGGTCCGATTTCCGCGCCGACTACACGGAGCCGTTCGTGTTCGGCCTGCCGTTCCGCTTCGAGGCGGCGCTGCACCAGGAGCTGCAGGACTCCACGTACACGAGGACGCGCTGGGGTGCGAAGCTGGGCTATGCGCTGGGAACGGGGGATCGCATCGATATCGGGCTGGAGCAGGAGCACGTGGTGCAGCCGCGCGGGACGGTGAGCAACGCCGATCTCCAGAACACCGTGTTCTCGTACGAACGCGACAGCCGCGACGACCTCATCTCGCCGCGGCGCGGCTCGCGCGTGCAGACCACCGGCACCGGCGTGTTCAAGACCGAGACGCTGCGTCCCCTAACGCCGGGAGCGGGCGAGCAGACGCAGCACTCGAACGCCGGCGTCGCCGACGCGCGCGCCGAGATGCACCGCCGCGTGCGGCCGTCGACGGGCCTGGCGCTCGAGCTCTGGGGCAACGGCCGGTTCTCGAGCCAGCGCGTGCTCTCCGAGTACGAGCGCACGCCCGTGGGCGGTGCGGCCACGCTCCGCGGCCATGACGAGGAGGAGTTCCGCGTCGACCGCGTGGCGCTGTCGCGGCTCGAGTACCGCTGGTTCCCGAGTGCTTCCGGCGAGCGCGTGTCCGTGTTCTGGGACCACGCGCTCATGTTCACGCGCGAGGCGGTCACCGATTCCGCGGGCAACGTCCTCGGCGACCGCGGCCACACGCAGAACGCGGACGGCGTCGGCGTCGGCTTGAGGCTCCGCGCCGCCGGCGGGTTGGTGGACGTGGACTACGGCCTGGCGCCCGGCCGCGGCTTCCTCGACGGCCGCATCCACCTGCGCCTCGTGAGCGTGTTCTGATGAGCCTCGCCACCCGCGTCGAGCGCGCGTTTCTCGAGGGCGGCGTGCTCGCGCGCGCCTGGCCTCGATGGGAGGAGCGCCCGGGACAGCGCGCGTTCGCGATCGAGGTGGCGCTGGCGATCGAGCGCGGCGGCGTGTTGCTCGCCGAGGCGCCCACCGGCGTCGGCAAGTCGCTCGCCTACCTGCTCCCGGCCGCTCTGCACGCGGTGGGGGCACCCGGCGAAGCCGGGTCCGACGAGCGCGTGGTGGTGGCGACCGCCACGCGCTCGCTCCAGGACCAGCTCTACGAGCGCGACGTTCCCGCTCTGCTCGAGGCCCTGGGGCTCGAGCTGCCGTTCGCGGTCTTGAAGGGCAAGCAGAACTACCTGTGCCCGCGCGCGCTCGAGCTGGAGGCGCCAGAGGAGCACGGCGGGGAGGACGAGGACGAGGATACGTTCGCAGACCTGCTCGCGCCGAGGGCCAGGGGAGCGCACGCACTGGAACACGAGCTCCTGGAGTCGCTGCGAGAGTGGGCCGCGCGCGACCCCTCCGGCGACCTCGATCGCTTCGACGCGTTCGACGGCGACGCGTTCCGGCGGCTGCGCGCGCGTGTCGCCACCGATCCGGCCGCGTGCACGGCGGCCACCTGCCGGCGCGGGCGCGAGTGCTTCTGGCTGCGCGCACGGCGCCGTGCCGCCGAGGCGCGGCTCGTGATCGTGAACCACGCCCTGCTCGCGCGCGCCGCCGGCGCCGACGGGCTCCTGCCGCCTTACGACGTGCTGGTCGTGGACGAGGCGCACCGTTTGGAGGGCGTCCTCAGCTCCCAACTCGAGCGCGCCGTCTCACGCCATCGAATCGAAGAGCTCCTGCGCCTCACCGGCACGTTCGCCGGCGGCCGGCGCGGCACCGGGCTGCTCTCGCGCGTGCGCTCGTTCGTGCTGCCGCTCCTGGACGGTGCGCCCGCGCGCGAGCGGCTGACCAGCGATCTCCAGCGCCTCGATGCGCGCTCCGACGCCGTCCGCACCGATGCCGACGCGCTGTTCACACGGCTCGCCGTCGCCGCGACCGCGCAGGCGCCCCAGGCAGCGTGGTCCGGCGGCTATGCGCGGCGCGTGCGCCATCGCGACATGGAGGGACTGCTCGGGCGCGACCTCCAACCGCTCGAGGTGGTGCTGGAGCACGCCAGGACGTTCGCCGACGTGCTCCGCCGCGCCGCCACCGGCGTGCAGCTCGCCACCGGCGATGGCGACCTGCAGACCGAGCTGATCGGCGAGCTGGAGACGGTGAGCGCGCGCTGGATGGGCGTCCACGACGACCTCTCCGCACTCGCCGACGCCGGCGATCGCGACTGGGCGTACTGGCGATCGCAGGGCGTGCAGTCGCGCGTCGCCGAACTCCACGGCGCGCCGATCTGGGTGGGGGAGCAGGCGCGGCGCCTGGTCGCGGCAGGTCCGCGCGCCGCCATCCTCACCAGCGCCACGCTCTCCGCGGGCGGCGATTTCACGTGGGCGGCCGATCGGCTCGGGCTGGGGGAGGACTACCGCGCGCCCTACGCGAGCCTCACCGTTCCGAGCCCGTTCCCGCTCGCACGGCAGATGCGCTGCTACGTGCTCTCGCATGCGAACGAGCGCGACGAGGCGGAAACGATCGCCGTCGCCGTGGCGGAGCTGTCGCGCATCGCCCGCAGGAACACGCTCGTGCTCTTCACCGCGCACGAGCGGCTGCGCCGCGCGCACGCGCGACTGCGCGCGCTCCTGCCTCCGGGCCTGCCGCTGCTCGCGCAGGACCGCGACGGCACCGCCGGCCGGCTCGCGGAGCGCTTCCGCGGCGAGCGCGGCGCGGTCTTGCTCGGCGTCCAGAGCCTGTGGGAAGGTGTCGACTTCCCGGGTGAGGCGCTGGAGGTGCTGGTGGTGGCGAGGCTGCCGTTCTCCGTGCCCGACGACCCCGTGGTCGAGGCGCGCGGCGAGCGGCTTCGCGAGCGCGG
>DATLUU010000058.1:0-6956 GCA_035577885.1 Verrucomicrobiia bacterium | reverse complement strand
CAGCACGGCGATCGGCAGCGTGACGGGTGGCGGTTCGGCCGGCGGTTCGGGCGGTGGTTCGGGCGGTGGCGTGAACCCCGGTGACCCTGACCCGACGGCCGAAGTGCCGATCCTCCCGCGCGCCAAGGGCGGCACGGGGATGCCGGCGCCCGGCTCGCCGCAGCCGAGCAGCGGCGGCAGCCCGGTCGCGGGTCCCGCGCCGACGTCCGGCGGCGCCTCGCCCGACGGGAGCAACGCGCCGGCGAGCGCCGAGGCGATCGCGCGGTTCGCACCCAACCCGTTCACGAGCAGCACGTCGATGGTGTACGCGGTCACGGGTGAAGACGCGCGTGTCGAGATCGGCGTCTACGACATCGCGGGCCGGCAGATGAGGGTGCTCGCCGAAGGCGTCGAGTCGGTGGGGCGCCACAGCGTGACGTGGGACGGTCGCGACGATTCCGGCGCACACGTGAGGAAGGGCATGTACTTCGTGCGCATCCAGATCGGCAACCAGGCGCGCCAGGTGCGGGTCACGTCGGTCAACTGACGGAGCGAAGCCGGGCGGCGGGTCGCCGCGGTCCATGTCCACAGGGTGGCGGCGGGCATCGGTCGAACTCCGATGCCCGCCGTTCACGTATGCAGGGTGCGGGTTCCGGAAACTCTGGCACCGCCCTTTCTGGAGTCTATGGCCCCTGAGGGGCCTCACCCCGGTCCGGAGATTCGACGCCCCATATTCGGTGCGGTACACACTCCCGCATGCGCCGCATTTGCAAGGGCCGGGCGGAACTCCGCTGCTGGTATCTGGGTGCTGTCGTCGCATGGCTCTTGAGCGCGGGGCCCGCGCTCGCGGCGCCCGTCACCGGCCACGCCGCCCCCGACATGCTCCCGGTGCTCGCGGCGCTGGCACTCATCCTCGTCTCCGCGCGCCTCGGCGGCGCGCTCTTCGAGCGGTTCCATCTGCCCGCGGTGCTCGGCGAGCTGGCGGCGGGCGTGCTGCTCGGCAACCTCGGGCTGGTTGGATTCCACGGACTGGATTCCATGAAATCGGTGCCGACCGTGGAGGCGTTCGCCCAGGTTGGCGTGCTGTTCCTCCTGTTCCAGGTTGGGCTCGCCTCCGACATCGGCAAGCTGGCCGCGGTCGGGTGGTCGGCGACGCTGGTCGCGGTGCTGGGCGTGATCACGCCCATGCTGCTCGGGTTCGGCGTGTCGACGGCGTTCCTGCGCGGCCAGGGTCCGCTCACGCACTGGTTCGTGGGCGCCACGCTCACGGCCACGAGCGTGGGCATCACCGCGCGCGTGCTCGGCGACTTGAAGCGCACCACGAGCGTCGAGGGACGCATCATCCTGGGCGCCGCCGTCATCGACGACGTGCTGGGACTGATCGTGCTCGCGGTCGTGAGCGGGTTGATCGCCGCCGCGAACGCGGGCCGCGCCTTCGACGCGACGGGCCTGGCGCTGATCGTCGCCAAGGCGATCGGCTTCCTCGGCGTCGCGGTGGTCGCGGGCCGCTGGCTCTCGCGCGTCACGTTCCGGTTCGCCGCGCGGCTGCCGGGCGAAGGGATGCTGGTCTCGTTCGGGCTCGCCTTCTGCTTCCTGGTCTCGTTCCTCGCCGGCAGGGCGGGCCTGGCGCCGATCGTGGGCGCGTTCGCCGCCGGACTCGTGCTGGAGGACGTCCACTACCAGGCGCTCCGCGAGCGCGACACGAAGAAGCGCGACCTGAACGAGCTGCTCGAGCCGCTGTCAGGCTTCCTGGTCCCCGTGTTCTTCGTGCTGATGGGCATGAGTGTCCACCTGGCCGCGTTCGCCACACCCGGCGTGCTCGGCTTCGCGGCACTGCTCACGCTCGCCGCCGTGCTCGGCAAGCAGGCGTGCGCGGTGGGCGTGCTCGGGGGCGGCGTCGATCGCCTGGCGGTGGGCCTGGGGATGATCCCGCGCGGCGAGGTGGGGCTCATCTTCGCCAGCATCGGCCGCACGCTGACCTTGAACGGCGAGCGCGTCGTGAACGACACCGTGTACGCCGCGGTGGTGGTGATGGTGGCCGTCACCACGCTCGTGACGCCGCCGCTGCTCGTCTGGCGGCTGCGCCGAAGGACCTAGATCAGCCGGCGCGTCGTGAGCGCCACCTCGCGGCGCTCGCTGCCGCGGCGCACGGTGAGGCGGTAGGTCCTTCCCGGCTGGCGGAACATCTCGCGCACGGCCGGCGGCGGCAGCTCGGCGATCGGCGTTCCGTCCACGGCCTCGATCACGTCGTCGGGCTCGATGCCCGACTCGGTCGCGGGCGAGTCGTCCTGGAGCCAGAGCACTTTCAGCGCCCGCGTCGAATCCGGCAACACGCTCGTGACCAGGCCGGTCATGTCGGCTTCGAACGGCTCGGCGAGCGCGGCGTTGGGCGTGAGCCACAGGCGCGCCTTGCGGTAGTCGAACGTGAGCGTGAACCGCCGCAGCACCTCGCCGCCGATGTTGCCCGCGGTGCCAGGCGCGCTGATCGCGCCGGGACCCGGGCGCCGGAACACGGTGACGGGCGCCTGGACCGAATAGGGCCCGAGCTGCAGGCGATCGATGCGGCCGATGCGGTTCTCGACCACGCCGCCGACACCGCCGTTCCGAGAGCGTAGCGTCCGCGGCACGGTGTCCAGCGCCTTCTCGCGCTCGACCGCATCGGGCCCGAGCGTGAGCGCGGTGGCCGCACCGACATCGAGCACGAACACGCCCTCGACCGGCTTGCGCCCGGGCAGCGTGAACGACGCCTTCGCGTAGGGCAGGTTCTGCTTGAACGTGAGCGGCAGCGACGCCACGCCGTCGGGCGTCTTGAACTTCGCGGGGTCCGTGATACGGAGGATGCGCGCGGCGTAGTCGATCTCCACGACGGCCCGGCTCAGCAGGTCGTGGCCGACGATCACGTCCATCGGCCGCCCGGTCTGCACCTCGATCGCGTCGATCGGCAGCGTGCTCAGGCGCTCGTCCACGAGCGCGAGCCCCGGCATCCTGATCGACGCACCGCTCACGATCCCGGACTCGACGGTTCCGCCGGCCCCGCGGGACGTGCCTCCAGGTGCGATCGCGAGCCCGAGCGCTTTCGCCTTGCTGTCACTGATGCTGGCGGTGGAGGCGCCGGTGTCGAGCACGATCCACAGCGAGTCCGAGTCGCCGACACGGCCGCGCACATAGATGTGGTTGCCGTAGAGCTGGAACGGGATCTCGGCCACGCCGGTCGTCGAATCGAAGACGAGCCGGGGCTCGGCGGCAGCGGGGCCGGGCAAGAGCAGCGCGGCGACCGCGATCAGGGCGATGGAGCGCATCGACCCCATTGGACACGCGGCGCCGGCCCGGGGTTGGACCCCAACGAGAAACCCCCGCGGGATGCCGCCCGCGGGGGCTCGCTCGCTTCGCTTGCCCTGCTTGCTCAGTCGTCGTCGTGATCGCCGTGCCCGTGGCCGTGCCCGTGGCTATGGCCCTCGCCGCGATGACGGCCGTTGTCGTAGTGCTCGACGACCACCGTGTGCGGCTCGTAGCGCGGGTGGTGCTTCCAGTGGCGCGCCGGCACCACGAGCACACGCTCGGGCACGCGACGCACGTCCACCGCCACCCACGGGCCACGCCATGACGCGGAGCGGTACCAGTAGCCACCGCGCAGTCGCCAGTACAGGTTGTCGGCGCGGAACACGTCGTCACCGCAACGCTGGTCGTCCACCACGTAGACGTCGTTCACGACCACGTAGTGGGGCTCGCTGCTGAACACGATCGGCGGCGCGGGCGAACCGCCGCTGATCCCGACGTGGAATCCGAACCAGGTCTGCGTCTCGGCATGCAACGGCTGCGCGACGCTCATCACCGCGAGCGCGGCCGCGATCATCATCAGGCGTTTCATAGCACCCTCCCTTGGTCGGGACGGTCCACTCCCTCGCTCAGAGCAAGAGGTCATGGATGGCAAGGGGTCATGGGCTGTGTAGAGCAGGGCACGTGCCACCGGAGTGAGAAACACAAATCATTGTCCTGGGCCCTGATAGCGGCTGCGCCAGACGCCCCGGGTGTGCCGTGGCGCCACAGTCGTCGTGCGCGGCGCACGCTTTTTGGCCTATCGGGCCGCATTGGTGCCGGTTTTCGCCACGCCGGTCCGGGGGGCGCGGCGGGGCCTCGCGGGGGTCTTGAAGCGTCACTTCACGCGCGCCTAACCTTCGCGCTCCGTTGCTCTTCATAGATGTCGCGCGTCCGCCCGCTGTGTCGCTCGCGGGCCGCGCCGCGAATGCTCCCCATCCCGAGGTGACCGAGATGCCCGCATCGGCAGTGCCGTCCCGTCTCGCTTCGCGCGCGCTCGGATCGCGCGCACTGCTCCTCATCGCAGGGCTGCTGATCGGCGTGGTACCGGCTGCCGCGGTGACACCGCGCGTGCACGCCATCCGCAATGCACGCATCGTCACCGGCCCCGGCAACGTCATCGCGCACGGCACCATCGTGATGCGCGACGGGTTGATCACTGCGGTCGGTGCCAATGTGGCGATCCCCGCCGATGCGCGCATCTGGGAAGGCGACAGCCTCACCATCTATCCGGGATTGATCGACGCGTTCGTGATGCCCGCGGCACCCGCGGGTCCCGCGGGCGGTGCGCCCTTCGGCGGCGGGCGTCCGGGCGGCCAGCAGCAGCCGGAGGCGCCGCGCGGCCCCGTGCACGAGTTGTCCGCCGTGCGCGCCGAGGTGCGCGTGGTGCAGAGCCTGCCGCTCGATGCCGGGCAGCTCGAGTCGCTGCGCGCAGCCGGCTTCACCGCGGCACAGGTGGCGCCGCGCCAGGGCGTGGTGCGCGGCACGAGCGCGGTGATCGGCCTGGGGACGAACGGTGCCAACGTCAACGTGGTGCGCCCCGACGTGGCGCAGGTGATGGCCCTCGACCCGGTGCGCGGCGGCGTCTACCCCGGCTCGCTGATGGGAGCGATCGCGGTGATGCGCCAGGTGTTCCTGGACGCCAAATGGTATCGCGACGCAGAGGCCGCGGCAGCCAAGCGGCCGAACGCCGAGCGCGTGCCCGAGAACCTGGCGTGGCAGGCGCTCCAGCCGGTGATCCGCGGCGAGCAGCCGGTGCTCATGGTGGCCGACGAGATGCTCGAGGTGCTGCAGGCATCGAAGATCGCCGCCGAGGCCGGCGTGAGCGCGGCCATCGTCACCGGCGGCGACGAGTACAAGCGCGTCGCCGAGGTGGCGGCGACCAAGCATCCGCTGATCGTGCCCGTCAACTTCCCCGACGCGCCGGACGTGAGCGACGATGCCAACGCGCTCGAGGTGCGCACCGAGGAGCTGCGCGCGTGGCAGGCGGCGCCGGCGAACGCCGCCACGCTCGCCAAGGCCGGCGTCACGTTCTCGCTCACCGCGAATGGGTTGAAGGACGTGAAGACGTTCCGCTCCATGGTGACCAAGGCCATCGCGCGCGGCCTCTCCGAAGACCAGGCGCTGGCCGCGGTGACCACGAACCCGGCGAAGCTGCTCGGGCTTTCGGGCAAGCTCGGTGTCATCGCCCCCGGCGCGATCGCGAACCTCACCGTGACCCGCGGGCCGCTGTTCGGCGAGAACTCGAAGGTGCGCGAGGTGTGGGTGGACGGCGCGCGCTATGAGACTTCCAAGGACGAGACCAGCCCCAAGGGCGACTGGAGCATCGACTGGGGCCACGGTCCGCACGCGCTCACGGTGAGCGCCGACAAGGACACGAGCGTGAAGCTCGTGGTCGGCGCCGACACCATCAAGGCGACCAACGTGCGACTCGAGGCCGAGCGCATCCGGTTCACGATGCAGCGCGGCAGCGAGCCGGCCGAGGACTTCGACCTCACCGCGCGCAACGACGCGGTCAAGGGCACGCTCTCGGTCGCGAACGTCGGCTCCCACGACGTCACCGGCAGGGCGGTGAAGAAGGACGAGAAGCCGGCGAAGAAGCCCGAGGCGCCGGTCCCCGTGCCGGTGGTGATGGGCAACTCCGAGGCGTGGCGCATGGCGAAGCCGGCGCAGCCGGCGACGCTGCTCGTCAAGAACGCCACCGTGTGGACGTCGGGCCCGCAGGGCATTCTTGCCAACACCGACGTGCTCGTGAAGGGCGGCAAGGTCTCGGCCATCGGCAAGAACCTCGTCGCGCCCAAGAACGCCGTGGTCGTCGACGCCACCGGCAAGCACATGGCGCCCGGCATCATCGACGAGCACAGCCACTCGGCGATCCTCGGCAACGTCAACGAGTGCACGAACTCGGTGACCTGCGAGGTACGCATCCAGGACGTCATCAACTCCGAGAGCATCAACATCTACCGCCAGCTCGCGGGCGGGAACACGATGATGCACCTGCTCCACGGCTCGTGTAACTCGATCGGCGGGCAGTGCGCGGTGATCAAGGACAAGTGGGGCGCGCCGCCGGAGGAGCTGTTCTACACGCTCGCGCCGGGCACGGTGAAGTTCGCGCTGGGCGAGAACCCGAAACAGGCGAACTTCGGAGCCGATCGCACCAGCCGGTATCCCAAGACGCGTGCCGGCGTGGAGCAGACGATCCGCGAGGCGTTCGCGCGCGCCCAGGATTACGACCGGGCGTTCGCGGAGTACAAGGCCGGCAAGCGGGCGATTCCGCCACGGCGCGATCTACAACTGGATGCGCTCTCCGAGATCATCCACGGCACACGGCTGATCCACTGCCACAGCTACCGTCAGGACGAGATCCTGATGCTGATCCGGCTCACCGAGTCGTTCGGCTTCCACGTCAACACGTTCACGCACATCCTCGAGGGCTACAAGGTGGCGGACGAGATCGCCGCGACCGGCGCCTCGGCGCTGGGCTTCACCGACTGGTGGGGCTACAAGCAGGAGGTGATCGACGCGATTCCGTGGAACGAGTACATCATGTGGGACCGCGGCGTGAACGTGGGCTTCAACTCCGACAGCGACGAGCTGGCGCGCCGGCTCAACACCGAGGCCGCGAAAGCCATCAAGTACGGCGGCGTGCCGCGCGACGAGGC
>DATLUU010000057.1:0-3000 GCA_035577885.1 Verrucomicrobiia bacterium | reverse complement strand
GATCTCGTAGAGCTCGTTCGCGACCGTGCTCACGCTCAGCTCGCCGATCGACTGCCCGCTGTAGTTCCCGATCAGGTGGTCGAGATCCTTCTCGAACGACCGTCGATCGGCGCGGCGGCCGGCGACGCCCAGGGCGTAGAGTTCCTCGGCAAGAGCCGAGGCATCCTTCTCGATGGCCGCGAGCCCGGCGCGCAGCAGGTGCTTCTGGACCGCATCGCTCAGCCGGCCGACCATGCCGAAGTCCACCAGCGCCACGGTGCCGTCGGGCTCGACGAAGAAGTTGCCGGGATGGGGATCCGCGTGGAAGAAACCGAACTCGAGGAGCTGCCGCAGGAACGTGCGTACGGCCGTCTCCGCGATCTTCCGGCGCGGGATGCCGGCGCGGTCGAGTGCCGCGAGGTCCGTGATCTTCAAGCCCTCCATGCGCTCGAGCGCCAGCACCTGGTGCGTCGTGTACTCCCAGTGGACGAACGGGATGTGGATGCCCGGGTCCCCAGCGAAGCCGCGCCGCATCCGGTCGGCGTTCTGGCCCTCGCGCACGTAGTCGAGCTCGCCGTGGATCGTGTGCGCGAACTCGGCGAGCAGCGGGCGCAGGTCGAAGTCGGCGGCGAACGTGGTGTGCTGCTCCGCCCAGTCCACGAGCCGCGCGAGGATGTCGAGGTCGCGCTCGATCTGCTCGGCGACGTGCGGGCGCTGGATCTTGACCACGATGCGGGAGCCATCGTGGAGCACGGCCGCGTGCACCTGCCCGATCGAGGCGCTCGCGAGCGGGACGAGCTCGAACGACGCGAACACCTCCGCCGCCGGCCGGCCCAGCTCGTGCTGGAGGATCGCGAGCACGTCCGCGATCGGGACCGGAGGCGCCGCATCCTGGAGCCGGGTGAGCTCGGTCACGTACTCCGGCGGCAGCAGGTCGCCGCGTGTGCTGAGCATTTGTCCGAGCTTGGTGAACGTGGCGCCCAACTCGCCGAGCGCCATGCCCAGTCGCTGCGCCTGCGTGAGCGAGCTGCCGTTCGCCGTGCGCCAGGCGCGCGGCGCGAAGCGCACGAGTCCGCTCTGCTGGAGGATGGTGCCGAGCCCATGACCGGTTAGCACGCGAGCGATATCGCGCGTACGCTCGAGCGTGGGCCGGTCCATGAACCAGGGCTTGGCGTAGAGCGTCGACATCGGGTCACCTCATCGAAGGCGGACCATCCACCGGAGCGGATGGCACATCCCATGCCCCGGTGCACATTTGGGGCCGCGCGGTCGAGGGCTGGGTGCTCCGATCGGGGAATCAGATGAACTCTCTCGTCCGCAACAGGTTTGGCGACATCGGCCGTCCGGGCCCGAGTCCCGGAGAGTGCGGGCTCGCGCCCGAATCGTCATCACGGCATGACGGATTGTCAGGTCGTCGGCGGCGCCCGACCCGACGCGCGAGCCAGCCATGACGCTCCTCCACACGCCCCAGGTCTCGGGTTGGGTGCGCGGGCACCTCGTTTGCCGTGTCGAGGGCGTGCCCGATCAGGTGGCGCTCACGTTCGACGACGGGCCGAGCGCGGTCGACACGCCGCGCGTGCTCGACCTGCTCGCCCGGCACGGAGCGCAAGCCACGTTCTTCACGCTCGCGGGCAAGGTGGACCGGCGGCCGGAGCTCGTCCGCCGCATGGTCGCCGAGGGCCACGAGGTGGCGATCCATGGCGACTGGCACCTGCCGCCGCCGCTGCTGCCGCCGCCGCTGCTGCGGCGGGAGGTCGAGCGTTCGGCCGCCGCCGCAATGCGCGCCGCGAACGTGACCGCGCGCCACTACCGGCCGGCCTACGGCATGATGCTGCCCTCGCAGGCGCGCTACGTGCGCTCGCTCGGCTATACGTCCGTGCTCGGCGACGTCTATCCCGAGGACGCACTCCGGCCGGGCGTCGACACCATCGTCCGGCGCGTGCTCAAGCGGCTCTCCGCAGGCTCGATCCTCATCCTCCACGACGGCAGCGCGCACCTGGAGTCGAGCCGCGGCCAGACCGTCGAAGCCCTCGCCATCATCCTTGGTCACATGGCCACGCGCGCCCTCCGGGGCGTGAGCGTGGAACGCCTGCTCGGCGCCACGCGCGCGGAAGCAGCACCTGCGGTGGCGGGCACGGTGGTCCGAACGGAGCAGACACGCGCGACACGCCGAGGCTGACAAGCTGACAGCATCGCGAGCCGGCGCGCGGGGCCGACATCGCCCCGCGCGCCGGCTCTCGCGTCGCCACGTTTCCACAAGCGCGTGCATCGGCGGCGGTTGCTGATCGCTCGCGAAGCGAAGCGCCGCGGACGCTCATCCGGGCACGCTCGATGCTATGTCGATGCGCGGCGCGAGGCCTCGCGCCCCGCGAGATTCCTTCGTGACGCCAAGGGATCCGCGTTCGGTTCGGCGCCGGAGGAGATCAGGATGAAAGCGCTTACACCGGGAAACGGCTTGATGACCCTGCGCAAGGAGATGGACCGCCTGTTCGACCGCCTGTGGGATCGTGATTGGTTGGAGCTGCCCCAGCTCAGCGAGGGCTGGTTCCCGCCGATCGACGTGGTCGAGACCGATCAGAGCATCCTCGTGACGGTGGACGTGCCCGGGATGGACGTGAAGGACATCCACGTGACGGTGCGCGAGAACCTGCTCATCATCCGCGGCGAGAAGAAGACGGAGCTGGAGAAGAAGAACGAGAAGCAGTACCGGATGGAGCGCACGTTCGGCTCGTTCACCCGTCACGTCCCGCTGCCCATCGCGGTGGATGCGACCAAGGTCAACGCCAGCGTGCACAACGGCGTGCTCAAGGTGGCGCTGCCCAAGACGGCGGCGGCGAAGGGGACGGAGGTCCCGGTCCTCGCCGGCTGACGCCGACGGCTGTAGAAGACGGAAGCGGCGGGCGACCGGCCCTGGGAGGGAACCGGCGCCCGCCGCGACCTCACCCGCTCGCGCCCTCCGAGCCCGTTCCGCCGCCGTGATGTCCGGGCGGCGTGATGGGGCGCAGAGATGCTAGGCTGCGA
>DATLUU010000056.1:0-2627 GCA_035577885.1 Verrucomicrobiia bacterium | reverse complement strand
GCACGCCGCAGACGGCGGACGCGTTCGACTACGTCAACAACGTCGCGACGAACCCGGCGGACGCCGCGCAGAACGAGGTGCTGGCCGCGACCTACAAGGGGATCTATCGCTCCGTCGACGGCGGTGGCTCGTGGACCCAGGTCATCGCCTCCGACTCCGGTTACACCGACGTCGCGGTCACCGGGGCCGGCGTCATGTACGCGACCACGCGCACCGGATCGACGTCGCGCGTGTGGCGCTCGACGAACGGGACCGCCTGGGCCCAGATCCAGCCTGCGGGCTACCTGGCGCCGGCGGTCCGCGCGGTGGTCGGGCTCGCGCCGTCGAACCCGCTGATCGCGTACGTGTTCGCCTACGGCTTCGGCGCCCCTTCGGCCAACGGCCAGCAGTTCTGGAAGTACACCTACCTCTCCGGCGACGGCAGCGGCGGGGGCGGAGCGTGGGAGAACCGTACCAGCAACCTGCCCGACACGATCTTCACCCAGACCGGCTACGACATGATCGTGCAGGTGAAACCGGACGACGCGAACTTCGTGCTGCTCGGCGGCACCGACATCTACCGCTCGACCGACGGCTTCGCCACCACCGGCGCGATCACGCTGATCGGTGGCTACGCGTTCCTGCCGCCGTACGGCGTGCACCATCCGGACCAGCACGGCGGTGCGTTCAGCCCGCTCGACTCGAAGGTCTTCTATTCCTCGAATGACGGCGGCGTGCACAAGGCAACCGACATCACGCGGCCCGACATGGTGTGGACGAACCTCGACCGCGGCTACGACGTCACCCAGTTCTACTCGGTCTCGCTCGCCCCCGAGGCGGGCAGCAACGTCATCCTCGCCGGCGCGCAGGACAACTTCTCGCTGCTCTGCAGCGCTCCGGGCCTGTCCGATTGGGTCCCGGCCTACGGTGGCGACGGCACGATCGTGGAGGTCGCTCCGGTGGCCAGCGATCGCCTGTACACGCAGTGGCAGGGTGGCAATGTGCAGCGGATGAAACGCGACCGCACGAGCGTCGTGGACTTCACGCCGAGGACCGCCACCGATCGGCTGTTCGTGAACCCGATCGTGCTCGACCCGAACAACTCCTCGCTGCTCTACTACTCGGCGGCGACCTCGACCATCGGGCCGATGATCTGGCGGAACAGCAACGCGCCGCAGGCGGACACGCTCGTGGGCTGGAGCACGCTGCCCACGACCAGCGTCGGTTTTGCGAGCGGCTACACGCGCGGGATCAGCGCGCTCGGGATCTCCACGGCGAACAGCGCCAACGTGCTGTACTACGGCACCATCGACGGCATCGTCATGCGTGCCGCGAACGTGAACACCAACACGCCCACCGTGACCGACATCACGCCCCCGGGATTGAACGCCGGCACCTCGATCGGCGGGTTCGTGCGCTGCATCGCCGTCGACCCCACGAACTCCGACAAGGCCCTGCTCGCGTTCGGGAACTACAACTTCCCAAGCCTCTTCTACACGACGAACGGCGGCACCACGTGGACCAACGTGGAAGGCAATCTCGCCGGCCCGGCGGGGCCGTCCATCCGCTGGGCGACGATGTTCTACTTCGAAGGCCAGCTGATGGTGTTCCTCGGCACCAGCGTCGGCGTGCTCTCGACCACGGCGTTGAACGGCGGCTCGACCGTGTGGGTGCAGGAGGCCGCGGACGCGATCGGGAACGTGCCCGTCCCGTGGATGGACTTCCGCGCCTCGGACAACACGCTCGCGGTGGCGACCCACGGCCGCGGCGTGTTCACGACGCGATTCCTTGGCGCCAGCGCCGTCGGACCGGGGCCCGTCGCCGCCGGCGTCTCCCTGGGCCCGAGCTTCCCGAACCCAGCCGATCACGAGGCGACGATCGCGTTCGAGCTGCCGCGAGGAGCGGATGTCTCGCTGCGGCTATATGATGTGGCCGGAAGGGAAGTCGCGGTACTGGTGGATGGGCAGGAGAGCAGCGGCCGCCACCAGATCCCGGTGCCCACGCGACGTCTGCCGCCCGGGACCTACCACTACGTGCTCAAGGCCCTCGGCAGCGTCGAGAAACGTGGTCTGGTGGTGAGGAGGTGATATGCGGAGACCCCGCGTGACCGTTCACCTTCATCGATGGCTCCACGCCGGGGCGCTCGCGTCGCTGGTCGCGCTCACCGCCGGCTGCGGCTCGAGCGCCAAGCTCTCCAGCGCCGGTGGCTCGGGGGCTCGCAGTGCCAAGAGCGGGTTGCTCTACGTCATCCCCCGGGACTCCCTGCTCGCGCTCGCCGAGGGCATGCCGGTCGAGGTCGCGCTCTCGAGCGGCGGCAGGGTGGCGGGGACATCGCTCCGGCCTCACCCGAGCGCGCCCACCGAGTTCCGCCTTCGCGCCACGGCCCGCGAGGTGTTCGCCCATCGCGACACCGTGCAGATCCCGCTCGGGGGGATCGAGGTCGCGGTGTCGTCCGTGGCCCTCACGGAGGGAAGCGAGCTCTACCACGGGTCGCGGGAGCTGGGACCGCTTCCGCTCCCCGGGGAGAATCTCGACAAGCCGGCCCTCCACGCGATCATGGTGCTCACCGCGGTGGCGGTCGTCGGAGCCGTCGTGCTCGTCGGCGCGCTGGCGCAGGGGTTGCCGTGATCCTTCGCGAGAACAGCTGG
>DATLUU010000055.1:0-3375 GCA_035577885.1 Verrucomicrobiia bacterium | reverse complement strand
CATCCAGCGGTTGAACGCCGCCTACGACGACTGGATGGCGCGGGCGAGGCTCGAGGGTGAGGTGCTGGAGATCGATACCGACCGCGTGCCCCTGCTGGGTGATGCGCCCGCGTTCAAGGCCCTGCTCGAACGCCTCAAGCGTCGCTACCCGCCCCAGGCGGAGCTGCACCTGGACTCGGGCGGTCGGTAGGCCTCAGCCCCTCGCGGCGAGCGCGGTCGTGCAGCGGCCGCAGAGGCCCGGCTGCTCGGGGTCGTGGCCGACGTCGGCGCGGTACATCCAGCAACGATCGCACTTGGCGCGGCTCGTGCGGCGCACCGTGACGCTTGGCGCCGTGCCGTCGGCGGCGGGTTTCAGCTCCGCGGCGGCGACGATGAGCAGCGCGGGCAGTTCGTCGCCGTAGGTGGCGAGGCGGTCGGTCCAGGCGCGCGGTGCGCTCAGCGTCACCTCCGCCTCGGCGGTCGTGGCCAGCGTCTTCGCGGCCCGCAGCGGCTCGAGCGCCGCGTTCACGGTGTCGCGCACCTCGCGCAGGAACATCCACTCGTCGCCGCTCTTCTCCGCCTCCTCGCGCTTCGGCCACTCGGCGAAGTGGATGCTCTCGTACTCGGCGACCAGGCCCGGGTGCGACTGCCACGCCTCCTCGGCGGTGAAGACGAGCGCGGGGGAGACGGCGAGTGTGAGGTCGTGCAGCGCCTGCCACAGGACCGTCTGCGCCGAGCGCCGCGCGGGGTCGCGGGGGGCCAACGTGTAGAGCCGGTCCTTTGCCACGTCCAGGAACACCGCGGACAGGTCCACCGTGCACAGGTCCAGCACCTGGTCCAGCGCGCGATGGAACTGGAGCGCGCTCCACTCGCGGCGCGCGCGCGCGAGCCGGGTCGTGAGGTGATCGGCGAAGGCGCGATCGGTGCGCAGCAGCTTCGCCGCCGGCACGGCGTCGGCGGGGGAGAAGTCGGAGAGGTTCCCGAGCAGGAAGCGGAGTGTGTTCCTCACCTTGCGATAGGCGTCGGCCACGCGCTGGAGGATCTCGTCGCCCACGCGCACGTCGCCGCGCCAATCGGTGGCGAGGGCCCACCAGCGCAGCACGTCGGCGCCGTACTTCTCGATGAGCGTGAGCGGGCTGACGACGTTGCCGAGCGACTTGTGCATGGCGCGGCCGGAGGCATCCAGAACCCAGCCGTGGGTGGCCACCTGCGTGAACGGCGCCTCGCGCTCAACGCCCACGCCCACCATGAGCGAGGAGTTGAACCAGCCGCGGTGCTGGTCGGGGCCTTCGAAGTAGAGCACCTCGGGCCGGTCCTTCTTGGACGCGCTCCATGCGGGCTTCAGCTCCGGATGCGACACCTGGAGCGCGCGGTGCGTGCTCCCGGAGTCGAACCAGACGTCGAGCACGTCCTCCTCCTTGCGGAACGGTCCGGGCTTGCCGCACTTCGGGCAGGTGAAGCCCTGCGGCAGGAACTCCTCGACCGGTCGCTCGTACCAGCTGTCGGAGTCGGACGCGCGCGTCAGCTCCGCCGCGCGCGCGAGCACGTGCCGGTCGAGCGTCGCCGTGCCGCACGCCTCGCAGTAGAGGCCGGGGATGCCGACGCCCCAGCTCCGCTGGCGCGACAGGCACCAGTCGGGGCGGTTCCGGACCGCGTCGCGGATGCGGTTCTGCGAGCTGGACGGATCCCAGCGCACGCTGTCCTCGATGACGTCGAGGCAGCGCTCGCGATGGCCGTCGTGGTCGACGATCATGAACCACTGGTCGGTGGCGCGGAAGATCACCTTCTTCCGGCAACGCCAGCAATGCGGGTAGCTGTGCGTGAAGCGCCAGTCGTGGAGCAGCAGCTTCTGCTCCTTGAGCCAGGCGATGATGTCGTCGTCCACGTCCAGCACGCTGCGGCCGGCGAAGTGCGGCACCTCGCTCGTGAAGCGCCCGGCCTCGTCCACCGGGCAATAGGCGGGCAGCCCGTTGCGCGCACCCACGGCGAAGTCCTCGGCGCCGTGGCCGGGTGCGGTGTGCACGATCCCCGTGCCGTCCGAGAGGTCCACGTGGGGCGTGCCGTCGACGACCCGTGAATCGTTGCCGAATGGAGCTTTGAAGATCGCGCCCACCAGGTCGGAACCACGCACGGTGGCGAGCGTCTCGGCTTCGGTGCCGAGCCGCTCCGCGACCGCGGCGAGCCGCGCGCGCGCCACGAGCACTTCCTCGCCGGCGAGCCGTGCGACCACGTACTCGGCGCCCGGGTCGACCATGAGCCCGAGGTTCGCGGGCAGCGTCCATGGCGTCGTGGTCCACGCGATCGCGTGCACGCCCGGCCAGCGCTCGAGCGCGCCAGCCGCCGCGTCCTGCTTAAGCGCGAAGCGCACGAACAGGCTCGGGCTCGGCACGTCGGCGTACTCGATCTCGGCCATGGCGAGCGCGGTGCGGTCGGTGGGGCACCAGTGGATGGCGCGCTTGCCGCGCTGGACGAAGCCACGATCGTTGAGCCGCGACAGCGTCTCCAGGATCTCGGCCTCGAACGCGGGCGCCATCGTCATGTACGGGCGGAACCAGTCGCCCCAGCCGCCGAGGCGGATGAACTCCTCGCGCTGGATGTCGATCCACCGGGTGGCGTACGCGCGGCAGGCGCGTCGCAGCTCGAGCCGCGACGGCTTCTGCTTCTTCTCCGCGAACTCGCGGCCCACCTGCATCTCGATCGGCATGCCGTGGTTGTCCCAGCCCGGCACGTAGGGCGCGTCGAAGCCCTGGAGCGAGGCCTGCCGCACGGCGGCGTCCTTCCAGATCTTGTTCGCCGCCGTACCCATGTGGATGTGGTTGTTCGAGTAGGGTGGGCCGTCGTGGAGCAGCCACAGCGGCCTGCCGCGGCGCAGCGCGCGCAGCTTCGCGTAGCCGCCGGCGGCCTTCCACTGCTCGAGGCGCTCGGGCTCGCGGCGGGCGAGATCGGCCTTCATCGGGAAGGCGGTCTCGGGCATGTTGAGGGTGTCGCGGTAGCCCGGCTTCTTGGTCTCCGACACGATCGCCTCCTCGTGCACCCGACACACACGCCGTGAACGCGGCAGATTGCGGCCGCGCGCGGCGAGCGTCAAGACGACGTGTCGGCGGCGGAGGCGGAGGGGCTGGCGAGTGGCGGCGCGGCGTGGAGCGAGTCGCGGCGCACCGCGGTCTTGGCCGGTGCGCGCAGGGAGTCGCGATGCGCGGTGGCCTTCGCCGGTGCGCGCACGGAGTCACGGTGCGCGGTGGCTCTCGCCGGCGCGTGCAGGGAGTCGCGATGCGCGGTCGCCGTTGCCGGTGCGTGCAACGAATCACGATGCGCGGTGGTCTTCGAGGCCGTGGTCTTCGCTGTCGCGTGCAGCGAGTCGCGGCGCGTGGTGGTCTTCGCCGACGTTCGGTGCAG
>DATLUU010000054.1:0-3019 GCA_035577885.1 Verrucomicrobiia bacterium | reverse complement strand
CATTGGCCGGAGCCGCGGGGGTCCACGGACGCGGCTTCCAGGCCACGACCGAGGCGTGGCTCGGGGGCGGCGTCAGCGACAAGGTGGCCCTGACGGCATCTTCGGCGGAGTTTGGACATGCGTGCGCCGCGGCGGCGGTGAGCGCCATCAGCACCGCGGCCCGAACTGTGTATCGCATCTTCATGCTCCCTCCGTGCACGTGAGCGAGGAACGCGGAGCTTGGGTGACGTTGCGCGCCTGGAGCTCGGTGTCCGCTGGCCGATCCGACTGCCCCAATGTATCGCTGCCGCATGACAAAGACATTGCAATAGCGACGCGAGCCTGATGCGGACGGGGCTTGCCGCGGGGCCGCGGTACCCGGTAGGGTGCCGCACGGCGTGGATGGACTGGCACGTTGGGTATTTGGTCGCTGAGTGCCGTCCTGCTCTTTGAAGTCAACGATCCGCTGGCGTAGCTCAACTGGTAGAGCATCTCATTTGTAATGAGGTGGTTGGGGGTTCGAGTCCCTTCGCCAGCTCAGCGGGCGGGTGGCCGGATCGACGCGCCCGAAGGGCGCCGCGCCGGCGTGGAGGGGTGCCCGAGCGGCGGGCAGTAAACCGCTCGCGCACCCCTCCCGGCTGATTCAGCGCGAACTCAGGCTCGGCGCCCCGCCCGCGAATGCGCCCTTGAAGTCGGCGATGAACTGCCGGTATCCGCGCGCCGGCCGTCCGAGGATCTTCTGGGTGTCGTTCGAGGTCTTGTTGCCCCAGTTGCCGGCGAAACCCTCGAAGAGCTCCATGTATCCGTCGACGATCCACGGCTCCATGCCCATCCCGACCATGGACTCCCGCGCCGCGCTGATCGGCACGTCGACGTATTGGACCGGAGTGCCCAGCTCGGTCCCGAGCGCGGTCGCGAACTCACCGATCGTGAACGCCTCGGGTGTGGTCAGCGAGTAATCCTGGCTCACGTGCCCCCCGTCCAACAGCAGGCGGGTCGCGACGTCGACGATGTCCCGGACGTCGGTCATGGCCATGCGACCCTGCTTCATCGGCAGGTAGATCGTGCGCTGCGAGGCCACGGTCGGAATCGCCATCATCATGTTCTGCAGGTAGAACGTCGGTCGGACGATCGTCCACGGCAGGCCCGAGGCCCGCAGCTCCGCCTCGACTTCGGCGATGTGACGGATGATGCGGCTGCGGTCCGAGCCGGACGCCGAGTGGTGCACGACGTGGGGGCGTCCCGCAGCGCGCGCGGCGGCGATCAGGTTTCGGCCGTGAGTCGCCTGGTCGGGGCCGTTGAACAGGCAGAGGTAGAGGCGATCGACGCCGGCGACGGCCGCGGTCAGGGTCTCGGGCTTGCCGAGATCTCCGATCACGACCTCGGCACCCAGCGCGCGAAGCGGGGCGGCCTTGGCCGGGGAGTGGACCAGGGCACGCACGCGTGCGCCCCCGGCGAGAAGAGCAGGAACCAGCCCAGAACCCGTGTTGCCCGTGGAGCCGGTGACGAGGATCAGCGGACGGGTGTTCATGACAGCCTCCTTCGTGGATCGCACTCCGGTCGGTTCGCCAGTGCTGCCGAGGAGATGGGCCGGGCATCTCGCAGGCTGGATGACATCGTTTAGCCGACTATCGTTGCAACGACTATTGCGCGTTCGCCTCGGGGAGTCGGGTGCCCGGGGGCGATTCGCGCGGGATCAGGGGAACTGGCCGCGCTCGGCGAGGACGGCGTCGAGCAGCGTTCGAAGTTGCCGCAGTCGAGTACGACCGAGTCCGCCCAGGATGGCCTTCGGCATGCGCTCGACATGGGGGTCCAGCTCGCGAAGGAGTTGGAGTCCCTTCTCGGTGATGGCCACTTCCACCACGCGTCGATCCTTGAGCCCCGGACTGCGCTTCACGAGACCGCGCTTGCTCAGGCGGTCCACCAGGCGCGTGGTGTCCGGATCGCGGGCGATCAATCGCTCCCCGAGATCGCTGCTCGCCACCTTTCCCGGGTGGCTGCCCCGCAGCACGCGCAGCACGTTGTACTGAACGGGGGAGAGCTGAGCCGCCGTTTTGAGGAACGCGGCCCACGGATCCAGCACGCGAGCGGCCGCGAGTCGCAGGCCGAGAAACACCTCCTGCTCCACGGAGTCGAACGGGCTCTTCTGCTTGAGTTCTTCCGCGATCCTGGACGTCATGCCCACCATACTAGTCGTCGCAACGACTATCGTCAAGACAGATATGCTCGGCGACCGGGTCAACTGGTCCGTCCTGCAAAGTGCCGAGCCGGCGGTTCGCCCGTCGGGCGCCCGTGATCACGTGGCCAGGGTCCGTACGCGCCAAACGCGGCACCTGGGCTTGTTGCCACTTGGAGCGGGGTGGTAGCTTGCGCGCCCTGCGGAGGGGTGCCCGAGCGGCCAAAGGGAGCAGACTGTAAATCTGCCGGCTCACGCCTTCGAAGGTTCGAATCCTTCCCCCTCCACCAGCTCTCTAACGCAAGGCATTGCGCGGGAATAGCTCAGCGGCTAGAGCATCGGCCTTCCAAGCCGAGGGTCGCGGGTTCGAATCCCGTTTCCCGCTCCATACTCCATCCGGTGAATTTTGAGTCCGGAAAGAATTCCTCGTCGCCCCGGGGAGGTCGTCGCATCTTGAGGAATGGATCCCGGCCGGCGCCGCAAGCCGGGATTTTTCCGATGTTTCGCGTTGACGGCGGGGGCTCCTGGGCCTAGATTCCCGGATTCGCGCGACACCCCAAGACGGCCTTCTATCGAGGAGGTCGCCTTCGGGGTGGTGTGTCTTTTCCTCGCACACCCGGGCTCCACAAGCCCTCCCGCTTCGGCCGGTCCATCGCTCCTTACGTTCCGCATCCGAGCCACGTTGTCCGCTGGGATGGTCGCGGTCGTGCGCGCCCACGTAGCTCAGTCGGTAGAGCATCTCCATGGTAAGGAGAAGGTCATCGGTTCGATTCCGATCGTGGGCTCCATCTGCATGCGGAAGGAGCCGCCGAAGCAAGTGATCCGCCGGCCAGCCGGCGCCTGAAGCAGTTCGACGAACCAGAA